>DAOUPU010000074.1 GCA_030625995.1 Flavobacteriaceae bacterium | reverse complement strand
TAATGCCCTATATCGTCATAAAGATTATGTTGATCTACGTGATCTGCGTGAGGAAAACCCAATAGAAGTTGAAGCCAATGCCGTTGGTTTGAATTATGTTGCCCTTGACGGAAATGTTGGTTGCATGGTGAATGGTGCCGGACTGGCAATGAGCACCATGGATTTGATCAAACAATCTGGCGGAGAACCTGCTAATTTTTTAGATGTTGGTGGTACAGCAGATGCAGAACGAGTAGAAACTGGTTTCAGAATTATTCTTCGTGATAAGAATGTAAAGGCCATATTGGTCAATATCTTTGGTGGAATTGTTCGATGTGACAGAGTAGCACAAGGTATAGTTGATGCTTACAAAAATATGGGTGGAGAGATTAAAATCCCTATTATTGTACGACTACAAGGAACCAATGCCAAAGAAGCCAAAGTATTACTGGATGAGAGCGGACTGGATGTGATCTCGGTTGTAGAATTTAAAGAAGCGGCGGAAAAAGTGCAGGAAGTTCTTTCTAAATAAAATCAGTAAAATCAAATTTAAAAGACCTGATATTTCTTCAGGTCTTTTTTGTATTATATAGGCTATGGTATTAATCAACTAAACTTTTTCATTACCTAATTAGTCCTTCTTTAAGCTTATTGATAAGCTTCCATATTGCTCCTCCAAGTCGTGCACATTTACTTCGTAAGTATAGTCACCAGGATCAAGTTTTCTTTCTCCAACATAATCAATGGGTTGTAATGTATAGATTTTTTCTTCTATTTGTAATTCTATAAAGGCGTATCGATATGCAAAATTAAAAATTTGATACTCAGAGCTTCTCTTAGAAGAAATATTTCCAAAATGATGTGTCTCACCACCCGCTTCCACAGCTACATCGACATAGTTATAAATACTTGTATTTTCTACTCTAATAGCCAACTCTTTATCATTATCAGGAGTACATGCTATTTGATAGGTTAAAATTACAAGGCATATAAATAATAAAAGTTTTTTAATCATCTTTTAAATTGCATTTTAACTTATTAAATTATGAATAAGGATTTTATATCAACTTTACATCTGTAAAGACTTCTAAAAGTCCGGGGCCCTGGTGGTTGAACAGATCAATCATGGCTTTCTCCAATTCATTTTTATCTGTAACTCTTATTCCCAAAGCACCACAATTTTCAGCGTACTCGGCAAAATTGGGGTTCACCAAATCTGTAGCCCATTTATCCCATCCTCCTGCTCGTTGTTCCTTTGAAATTTTACCTAATTCATTGTTATTCAAGATAATGGTTTTGATTGGCATATTATATTTCACCGCGGTGGTCAGTTCTGCCAGATACTGACAAAAACCACCGTCCCCTGCAACGACAATAATAGGTCTTTCTTCCCCTACCGCTGCCCAGGCACCCATAGCGGCCGGAAAAGCAAAACCTATAGAACCCAGATAACCTGACATTAAAAAAGTGTGATTCTCACTTTCAAAATATCGACCGAAGGAATAGGCATTATTACCAACATCCACGCACATTACTGCATTATTCGGAGCCGTTTTAGTAAGCATATCAAAAACAGCAATAGAACTAACCCCCTCATCTCTGTTTTCTAATAATCGTTTTTGTTTTTCGGTCTTCCAAATTTTCCATCTATTGGCAATTTCTTTTTCCTGATTGATTTTATTATGTTTTATTGAATCGATTTGTTTAGACAACAGACCAACAGTACGAGAAATTTCTCCATAAACTGCCACATCAATTTTGTTGAACTTACTTAAAGCTAAAGGGTCAAAATCAATTTGAATTGTAGGTTTTTTTGGAGTGATTCCTGTATGATTAGAAAATGAAGCTCCAATAACCAACAAGAGATCCGCTTCATTCATAAAATAAGAAGCAATTGGAGTTCCACTTCTTCCGAGCACACCGCATCCTAGCCTGTGGCTGTCAGAAACTTGTCCCTTGCCCTTGAATGTTGTCATTACCGGGCAATGCAACTGTTCTGCAAATTTTTGAATAGGCTCCATGTGTAATCTCGCTCCATATCCCACAATTATTGCAGGCCGTTTTGCATTTTTTAATAGATCTATGGCTTTCTTCAAACTTTCTTGTGGTGGGGCAATTTCCAAAGTTGTTATCCTTCCTTCAGGGGTTTGCGCTTTTGCGCCATTTGCAGGCAATACCTGTACCTGATCCGGAAAAGTAAGATGAGAAACGTCACGTTGTAAAATGGCATGTTTAATTGCCAAAGTCATCAGTTCCGCATGCCTGCTTTGTTGTTCTACACGTTGATTGAATTCTGCCACAGTCTGAAATGCCCGTACCAGATCAACCTCCTGAAAATTTCCTGTACCTACAACTTGTGTTGCCACCTGACCGGTTAAGGCCAAAACTGGCGCTCTATCTACTTTCGCATCCCACAAACCTGTATACATATTGGTACTTCCGGGTCCTGCAATTCCAAAGCAGGCGGCTGGTTTACCTGTTAGTTTCCCGTATGCTGATGCAGCAAAAGAAGCAGCACCTTCGTGTCGAACACCAATGAACTTCAATTTTCCTTTCACCTCGAGTCGGCGAAATGCGTCGGCCAAACCGAGATTAGAATGACCAACAATTCCAAATACGCGATCAACCCCCCAATTAGCCATTGTTTCAGCCATAATATCGGTAACAGTTGTTTCGTGTGGTGGTTCCTCTTCAACACCAACGAAAATAGCATCTCCTTCAATTTTCACTTCATAACTCTTTAAACCATCCTCGAATCCTTCTGAATCACCTCCGCAAGGATTAAAATCCCATCCATGCCAAGGGCACCTCAAAAGACCATTCTCAATAGAGCCTTCTCCCAAAGGACCACCTTGATGTGGACATTTATTCGTAAGGGCATTATAAGTTCCTTTAAAGTGGGTGAGGCAAACTTCTGTATGACCGGCTTCAACAGTCATTACACGATTCTCAACCAACTCATTTTTATTCTTCAGCACTTTGTGCCAGATGATGTTTTTGCTCATATTTTTAAATGTTTTTGTCTGATTAAAATGGATCCCAGCGAATGTACAAACAAAAAAGATAATGCTACAACAGCAGTAAATACTCCTCCAAGCATCAGATATAAGAATAAATTACTATTATTCGTAAAAGCCATAGAAAGACCGGCAACCATAAAAAGAAGTGCACATGCGTATAAAAATGCATTTGCTATTCCCAGTCTCTTGAGTTGTATCATTTTTAGCTGAATTATCTTAGCATATTTTTCTTCATCATTTACTAATTCAATGATTTCATTGTTCAGAGCAATTATAAAAGTGGTGGTTGACAGTATTAAAAGTGCAATTGCCGGTAATATCGTGAGCGGGCCATACAATTCCATTATTTTTCAATTTTTATTATTATTTATTCCAAACGCGAAGTATATCTTTCTAATTTAATAAAAACCACTGCGCCACTTCTTTTAAAAAATCAGGAATTATTCCAGAATTATCTCTTTTTAAATCTGACAATGGTAATACAGCTCCCTTCCAATTATCACTTAGCATCCATTTTCCGACAAGTAAATCATGCGCATTTGTATAATCAAAATTATCTCCATTCAGACGATAACCGGAAAAATAAAAATAAGGACTTCCTATAAGACCATCTTCCATCGCAAGACCAAAGCCCAAACCAGTATTCCTATGAGGCTCTATATAGATACCTGTGTCAAAATGATGCGGCCATATCCTAATTTCTCCCTCAACCTGTAGGTAACCAAGAAGATCGTTACATGCCACATTCGCCATGCCTCGGTAATATTCCCAATTTTCTCTTGATTTGAGGTCAAAGGGTTCGAAAGGATCATTTAGGAAAGGATAAACCGGAATTTCAAAATGCAATTTATCTCTAAAGCCTTCTTTTTTTAGGTCCATTTCAGGTAAAGAACGCTCAATGACATGTTCCATATCAGATATTGTTTTCCCTTGAATACCAAAGGATTGAATATTTTGCATTTTATTGTTAAGCCATTCAAAGGTAAAATCCTTCAGGTTAAGGGCTAATATTATTTTTCGATCCTCTGCCGCAATCCATCTGCCATAAATTCGATGGCTGATAGGGTCAAAGAAAAGGTTGGTATGGTTATCATCTGATTTTTTAGGCACAAAACTTCTGTTTGCCTTAGCAATTACCTGAGAAAGTTGATGGATCTTTTGATCAATATTATTGTATTCCTGCATATTTAATTCCTGTTAATCTATTAATATTAGAGTCTAAAGTAGATAAGTCGTCAAAATTAAATTTGTTAACATCATCATGACCACAGGCTCTTGCGATCACCTTCATTAAATCGTTAGAAGCATCAAAAAAATTATTTAATTGTTTTGCAGAGGTATCAATGATTATTCTGTTTCTCAAATTTTCCTTCTGTGTAGCAATTCCTACCGGGCAATTATTGGTATTACAAGCCCTCATTCCAAGACATCCTATGGCTTGCAAGGCTGAATTTGCAACTGCAACCGCATCGGCACCAAGCATCATTGCTTTGGCAAAATCTTCCGGAAGGCGTAAACCACCAGTGATGATTAGTGTAACATCTTTAGCTCCTAAATAGTCCAAATGTTTTCTAGCCCTGGCTAATGCTGGAATAGTGGGCACGTTTATATTGTCTCGCAAAATAGTAGGGGCATCTCCCGTTCCTCCTCCTCGACCATCCAAAATAATATAGTCCACTCCCACCTTGAGAGCAAAATCAATATCCGCTTCGACATGACTTGCGGCCAATTTGAATCCTATGGGGATCCCGCCTGTTCTTTCGCGAACTTCATTTGCAACGGCACTAAAATCCTCGGCTGTTAATAAATCAGGGAATGCAGCGGGTGAAATAGCTGTCTCTCCCTCCTTTAATCCTCTGACATGTGCTATTTCCTTAGTTACTTTAGGTCCTGGTAAATGCCCACCTGTTCCTGTTTTAGCACCTTGCCCTCCTTTAAAGTGAAAGGCCTGTGCTTTTTTTATCTTTTCCCAGGAAAATCCAAATTTTCCTGAAGCTAATTCATAAAAGTATCTGGAATTATTGGCCTGTTCTTCAGCAAGCATACCCCCTTCTCCACTGCAAATACCGGTACCCGCCATTTCTGCTCCTTTGGATAAGGCTATTTTAGCTTCTCTAGACAAAGCGCCAAAACTCATATCAGAGACAAAAATTGGCTTTTCAAGTTCCAAAGGCTTTCTTGCTAAGGATCCAATGACAACTTTAGTTTTCACATCTTCGTTATCTAAGAGAGGTCTTTTAGCTACTTGAGCCGGAAGAAATTGAATGTTCTCCCATTTTGGTAAAAGATCTCTGTCCACTCCCATCGCGGCTGATGGTCCATGTTGACCATAGTTCTTTAAGCCATTCTGAGCCAATTCCTTAATATATCCGGTATAAGGTTCTGTATTCTCAGGATGAGTGTCCGCATATTGCCCTAAATATTGGTCTCTTTGAAAAGCTTGAGGATGATCGAGAAGGAACTCATCAATCTCATCTTCATCAATCCAAACCCAGCCTGCGGAAATATCCGTATAGAATTTGTTCAAAACCTCGTCATTATTGTATTCGCTTACTCCTGTATCTATGCGATAATCCCAACCATGGACACCACAGATAAGATTATTTCCTTCAATATGACCGTCTGCCATCAAAGCACCTCTATGCAGACAACGACCATATAAAACAGATACATTATTCTCATATTTGATAATTACCAAATCAAGACCTTTAATCTGTTTGTGCATGGGTTCCTTTTCTTTTAGCTTTTCAAATTCAATTAGTTTGGCTTTTTTCATGATTTAATTTTAATTAATAGAAACAACAGCCTCGATCAAATGCATAAGTCGAAATAATTATACTAACATTTCAAAATAATATATTGTCTACTTTAGATGTAAACACTATTATTTTTTATTTGACTCAATAATTCTAAAACTTCGAATAACCGCCAAAATCTCAACGACAGTAGAAATAAAGATAGGCATTTTGCAGTAATCTATTTTATTTTATAGTTTCGGGCATTCTAAACTTTATAATAATAGATGACAGAATGGTAATAGCTCCAATAGACATTACTGCATAGGTCACACCAAATAAATCGGCAATAATACCCGAAACAATGGCACCTACTGCATATCCCAGATCTCTCCATAACCGAAATACCCCTATACTTTCAGCTCTCTGATTTGGATTTGTTGCATCTGCAATTGCGGATAAAAATGTAGGGTAGACCAACGCCGTACCAGCCCCAAGAATAGAGGCAATAATTATTAATTGATAAAAACTTGTAAAGAACGGAATCAAAAGTATTGCAAGACCCTGGGCTAACATCCCCCAAAAAAGCATTCCTTTTTTAGAATAAATATCCGCCATTCTACCGGTAACAAGTTGGCCAATTCCCCATACGGCAGGATATATGGCAGCAATAATTCCAATACTTTTTGAGTCATAATTCAGAGAGATCAGAAGAATCGGTAAAAGTCCCCATATCATACCATCGTTTAAATTATTTACCAATCCCGCTTGTGTAATTGTACTTAAGGTTCTGTCCTTAAACGATGTTTCTAAAAACACATTTTCCTGTTTATTGGTTTTTGAAGTTTCCTGTTCTTTATGAACAAACACTCTTGTATCTCTAACAAAAAAATAGGACAAGAATAAACCAAGAATGGAAATACCGATACCTAAATAAAACGGATAAGGGGTTATACCATATTTCTGGGCAATAATGCCTGTAAGAAAAGCTACAACACCAACTGCAAAATAACCAGCAAACTCATTGATCCCCATTGCCAATCCTCTGTCCTTTTCTCCTACCAAATCTATTTTCATTACAACCGTACTACTCCAGGTAAGACCTTGGTTAATACCTAATAATACGTTCGCAAAAAGAACCCAATTCCAAGAAGTGGCATATATCAAAATAAAAGGAATGGGAATGGCAAACAGCCACCCAACAAGCAATAAATTCTTTCTCCCATATTTATTGGCGAGCTTACCTGTAAAATAATTTGTAATTGCCTTAGTAATACCAAAGGCTATAATAAAGGATAAAATGGCAGTTTTAGATGCAATACCAAACTCAATTTCGGCAAACTTTGGAAAAATTGTACGTTCTAAACCAACCATTCCACCAACAAATGCATTCACAATCACCAAAATTGTGAACTGCATCCAATTTTCCTTTAACCCTAATTTTACTTTCTCATTCACCAAAAATCTTTTTTTATTCGATTATTTCAAATTACAACACTTCGTTAAGTTTTTGTTTCTCGCAAAGCCGCCAAGACGCAAAATGCTGTTTTTTAGGAGTTTGTAAAAAATATCTCTGGTTTTGTATACATCTGACAACCAATATTATATAAAACCTTAACGGACTATTAAAATTAACGAACCCTAATTTTTAGAACTTTTCTTAAAAATTCAAAAAGGGAATAAAGATTAACAAGGAATTTTATATCTTCTAAAATGGCTAATAATTTATTAGAAATAAATTCTAATAACCTTACCCTTAATCATCCACTCGTTATTAATTATTCTATCAATTTTTTAGATATCCTGCCACTTGCAATTTTTGCTGCAATAAAACCCAAAACAACTATGGTAATAATAACACTTAATATGTTGATAAGATAGAATTCAACGGGATAGGCCAAAGATTGGGTTATCATTATAAATCCATATTTTTTCTGTAATAAAACAAAGGGGATAGCAATAGCCAAGCCAACAAATAATCCAAATATAGTAAGTAAAAATCCATGCAGAACAAATATTCTCCTAATGACTTTAATCTCAGTGCCCAAATGAAAAAGTGTTTTTAAATTATCTTTTTTATCTATAATCATCATAACAATAGCCCCGATTACATTAAATAGAGCTATAATTAAAATAAGTGTAAATACTAAATAAGAAGCAAGGTTTTCGGTATTTAACATTTTATAAAATACAGAATTTAGTTGTTGTCGTGTTTCTACTTTATAATTCCTTCCTAAAAACTCCTGCAACTCCCCCTGCACACTTTTTACATTTTTTTGGTTCGCTAATTTTAATTCTATCGCTGAAATTTGATCATGCTTATAAC
This sequence comes from Flavobacteriaceae bacterium, assembly GCA_030625995.1. Taxonomy (GTDB): domain Bacteria; phylum Bacteroidota; class Bacteroidia; order Flavobacteriales; family Flavobacteriaceae; genus Lutimonas. The sequence continues at coordinate 2,229 of DAOUPU010000074.1, read as the reverse complement.
CTAACAGCTCCTGAACCAATTCCAAAGTTCCATAAACATATTTTTTATCTATCTCATCAGTTAATTTATAAATTCCAATGGGTTGTGTATTTACCTGATTAAAAGTAGTCTTGGCACTCGTAATAAATCCTTCTCCTGGTTTCGGCACAAAGATCTTTAGTGCTTCCATATAATCGTATGCTCCTACAGATAAAATATTGGAAATTCCACTTCCAACGACTGTTGCATATTTGGCTCCATGATTAATCCATTCTCCAAAATAGACTGCCGTATCCATTCTGTTTACGCTCAAATAATTACTATCAACACCCTTAATAACAGCAATATGAGACTTATCTCTATAATTAAAAAAGGCACGTTCCTCAATTACCTTAGTATATCCACTGATCTTATCATTTATTACTGAACTTTGAACAGAATCATTAAAAAAAAAGGACTTACCTTTTACAGAAGTAATCTTCAAATCCGGATCTGCTGTTTGAATAAAACTTAAGCTAAAAGTCTTTAATCCGGAAAAAACAGAGAGCACCACAAACAAAGCTATAGTGCTGACAATTACACCAATAGTTGCAATAGAGGTAATAATATTGATCGCATTATTATTGCTTTTTGAAAACAAATAACGTTTGGCTATGTAAAGCGAAAAATTCAAATTACTTCTTTTTCTTATTAGATAAAATATTTGAATTTTTTATTGGGTCTTCATCCTCACCTCTTAAGGCGGCATCGATATTTTCTATATAATCTAAAGAATCATCAACAAAAAAACTTATTTCCGGCATACGTCGCAATTGATTTTTTGTGCGTTGTGCCATTTCATACCTTATGGTTTTCGCATTCGAGATTATCCCCTCCAAAATAGAATCTCTTTTTGAAGACGGAAACACACTCAAATAAACTTTCGCCTGACCTAAATCGGAAGTTACGTGAACTTTAGTTACCGAAATGATCACACCTTTCAAACTATCTCGAGCCGCGCTTTGTAAAATATCAACCAAATCTTTTTGTAAAACTCCGGCAATCTTTTTTTGTCTGTTCGTTTCCATATTGGCAAAATTAGTACTTATAAGCTTCAAATATATTTATTTTTGAATTATTTGATGCTAAGGAATTTTAATTGATTTTTTTTAATAATTTTAACCTTATGGATAAAATAGAACATATCGGTATTGCCGTTAAAAATTTAGAACAATCAAACAAAATATTCTCTTCTCTGTTTAATAAAGATAATTACAAGGTTGAAGAAGTATTGAGCGAGGGTGTTAGAACTTCTTTTTTTCAAATTGGACCTAATAAAATTGAATTACTGGAAGCAAGTAATCCAAATAGTGCCATTGCCAAATTCATAGATAAAAAAGGAGAAGGAATACACCATATAGCTTTTTCCGTTGAAAATATTACCAAAGAAATTGAAAGACTGAAGAAATTAGGATTTCATATATTAAATGATACACCAAAAAAAGGAGCGGATAATAAATTGGTTGCATTTGTACATCCTAAAACAGCAAATGGAGTGTTGATCGAGCTGTGTCAGGATATTTAATTTACTACTATTGAAAGGCCTAATTTTATGTTTTTCTTTTCTTAAGAATTAATTACCTTGCAATTCTTAAATTCGTTCAATCTCCATGAGTACATCTTTTGAAAAATATCAAAAAAGACGTTTACGTTCCTCTTATATCTCTGTTATAATTAGCATCTCATTGGTTCTTTTTTTACTTGGTTTTCTAGGTCTGTTGGTTATCAATACGAAGAAAGTATCTAATTATTTCAAGGAACAAGCAGCAATTACTCTTTTTTTGAACAATGATGTAAAGTTAGAAGGAATTAAAAATTTACAAGCATCCATTGATCAAGAAATTTTTACGAAGAGTACGCAATTCATTTCAAAAGAAGAAGCGGCAGAATTATATATAAAAGAAAATGGTGAAGATTTTATGGATTTTTTAGGTTATAACCCCTTACAGAATTCTATTGATATATTTGTTAAAGCAGACTATGTTACCACTGAAAAAATGACGGAAATTGAAGAAAAATATGCATCAAATCAATTTGTTTCCAACGTGTCTTATGACAAACCGTTAATTGGTCTTCTAACAAAAAATGTAAAAAGAATAAGTTTTTTTATTCTGTTGTTTAGTGGTTTAGCAACTTTAATTGTTGTTGTTCTGATCAATAGTTCCATACGGTTATCTGTTTATGCTAAGCGTTTTACAATCAAAACAATGC
>DAOUPU010000195.1 GCA_030625995.1 Flavobacteriaceae bacterium | reverse complement strand
TAAAATTACAGGCCCCGGTATTTTTGATATGAAGGCTGGTTTGACTCAAATGGTCTATTCCTTACGAGCGATCAGAGATCTAAAATTGGATTGCCCTTTAACACCGGTAATAATTATTAATTCAGATGAAGAAATTGGCAGCAAAGAATCCGAAAAAGCGATTGTAAATATTTCGAAAATTGCCAATCGAGCTTTTATTTTAGAGCCGCCATTAGGAATAGAAGGAAAATTAAAAACTGCCCGTAAAGGAATTGGGCGTTTTACTCTGGCTGTAAGAGGAAGACCGGCGCATGCAGGGCTAAATCCAGATAAAGGGGTTAGTGCCATTGTAGAGCTTTCATATCACATTCAACACCTATTTGAACTAAACGATTTTGAAAAAGGTATAACTGTTAATGTAGGGATGATTGAAGGAGGAACATCGGCTAATGTTATTGCAGCTGAAAGTAGAGCAGTAATTGATGTGAGGGTACATAATAATAAAGACGCAGAATTTATAACCAAAGAAATTTTGAGCCTAAAACCTATTAATGAAGATATTGGATTATCGGTGGAAGGATATTTTGGGAGACCTCCGTTGGAAAAAACCATTCGCAATCAAAAACTTTGGAAAATGGCAAAAAATTTAGGAGAATTAATCGATCTGGAATTAGAGGAATCAACTGCAGGTGGTGGATCTGACGGTAACACAACAAGTTTGTATACTGCAACCTTAGATGGATTGGGCACTATAGGTGATGGGGCGCATGCGAAACATGAATTCATATTTACCGAAAAATTAATTGAAAGAACGGCTTTGTTAACCATACTCTTAACAGCGGATACGATAAATGATAATAATAGATAAATATTTATAAAATAATGAATTCACAATATATTTTCACTTCAATGCTAAGGATTTCGGATCTGGACAAAAAACCATTTTCTGTTGAGAAACTAGATAAAATTAAATGGAAAACAGGTGATTATGTAGTTGGAAAAATCACTGATACAGGAAGTAATATTCTTAAAGTAGAATTAACTAATGGAAGAATGAGAAGCATTATGAAAGAGGATCTGGTAGTAGGAGCTTTGGGTGAACGCTATGCAACTCTGGAGGCAACCGGAACATGGAAAGAAGTTGGAGAGGACGGTAAAATGCATTTTTTAACAAGCGCCGGATTATTTGGGAAATGTACTTCAAAATCAGTTTATCTTCCGAACCTTATAGAAATACAATATTTAGGTCACGTAAAAGATGGTGAAAGAATTTGTATAATGGATGATTATGTAGACGATATTAAATTTTCTAAATTTAGAATACCGATAATTTTGTTAGTTGGAACATCTATGTCAGCGGGTAAAACAACTTCTGCCAAAATCATTGTAAATCAATTAAAGAGAGCTGGTTTAAAGATTGTTGCAGGTAAATTAACAGGAGCGAGTAGATATAGGGATATTTTATCATTAAAAGATGTTGGGGCAAATTATATATTTGACTTTGTTAATATGGGCTTACCATCAACCATTTGTACCCGTGAAAAATTTAGAAAAAAACTTATCCAACTGCTCAGTAGAATTAGCAAAGTAAATGCTGATGTTGCAGTAATTGAACTTGGAGCATCTCCCTTAGAGCCCTACAATGGTGATATCGCTTTTGAAGAACTTAAAGAAAATATAAAATGCACCATTTTATGTGCCTCTGACCCCTATGCCGTATATGGTGTTATGAAGAGTTTTAATCTAAAACCGGACCTGGTAAGTGGGATAGCTACCAATACTTATGCCGGCGCTGAATTAATCGAAAAATTATGTCAGGTCAAAGCCTTAAATCTAATAGATCCTAATACATCTGAAGAGCTTAGAAATATTCTCAGTAAGAGATTAAATACAAAATTTTAGTAGGGAAATTTCATTAAAATATTCATCCGATGACTCTTGTATTGCGGGTTTAGTCATCGGATGAATTTTACGCAATGATCGTGATTCTCAAGCTGACTTTCCAATATTCAAACATTTGACTATTAACCTGAGTTCTATTAATAATCGAACTCAGGTTAATACAAATTCGGGTTAAAAAGTTATCTTTGATTTTTCAATAAAATACAATGCGAAAGATTGCAATTATTTTCCTCTTTTTTCCAACCTTTTTATTCGCGCAAAACGACAGTACTTTTGTTGACAACAAGTATTTAGAGGATCAAATTTTTTTCAACCTTACTTATGTTAGACTCGTAAATACTCCAGAACAGATCTCTCAGAATGGATTTTCATTTGGTTTTGGCGTAGGTGTTATAAAAGATCTACCTATAAACAAAAGAAGAAATGTCGGTTTTGGGATTGGATTGTCCTATGGGTTTAATACCTATTATTTTAGTGTTAATGAAAGCGAAAACTTGCCACCAGAAATTAATGACCAATTGAAAAATAACAAAATCACCATGAATAATATTGAAGTGCCGGTGGAGTTCAGAATACGGACATCAACAAGTGAAAAATATAAATTTTGGCGGGTTTATCCAGGGGTTAAATTTTCTTATGCATTTGCAACCAATTCAAGTTTTAAAAATCGGATACCTTTAGAAAACGAAATTCTTGAAATCAATAAATTTCAATATGGCGTTACCTTATCTACCGGATATAATAAGTGGAACTTGCACGTTTACTACGGCTTAAATGAATTGTTCAATGAAACCGTTAATAATTCCTATAAAATAAATATCCATGATTTGCGACTTGGATTGATATTTTACATATTGTGATAAAATTGGTAGCTTATCAATTGCGAAACCATTCCAACCAAAAACCCTATATAAACTTCCTTTGGCTTATGTGCCTTTAGAGCCAATCTTGAAACGGCTATTAGTCCGGATAAAAGAAACAATATTGCAATTATCAAATTATAATTTAATTTATATTCAAAACTCATTATGATAATGAAACTAAGTATACCCCCTATTCCAATCATATGTAAACTAGTTTTTATTTTCGCACTAAAAAAAATATACGTTAAAATCAGTGAAACAGCAATGCCATAAAAAGAATAGGCCAACAAGTCCACTATTTGAATATTTATCAGGAGATTCCCTACCATAAAGGATAGGATTATAAAAAATATTATTGGAAACTTTCTCTCTTCAATCGTATCCAATTTATAGCTCTTTATCATATTCATTCTTTTTAATAAAGCGAGTACAAAAACAGGCAATACATAGGTACTCATAAAAATGATTATAAGAATTATATATTCTTGCTTTTTTATAATATGCTTAGGTGTTAAGACGAGATATAAGAACGAACCTATAAATGAAAATAGCAGAGGGTGAAAAAGATGGGAAATAAGTTTAAAAAAAAACATGATCTATAATAATATTTTTCTTAATCGTGCCACGGGAATATCCAACTGTTCGCGGTATTTTGCTACTGTCCTTCTCGCAATCAAATATCCTTTTTCTTTTAAGAGTGCAGATAACTTATCGTCTGTATATGGTTTCTTTTTATCTTCTTTCTCTATTACAGTCTCTAATATTTTTTTTATCTCCCTTGTGGAAACATCCTCTCCTTTCTCATTTTTCATCGACTCCGAGAAAAATACTTTAATCAGTTTGGTTCCATAAGGTGTATCCACATATTTGCTGTTAGCAACTCGAGATATTGTAGAGACATCCATATTAATTTTATTCGCAATATCCTTAAGAACCATTGGTTTTAACTTTGTTTCATCACCAGTCAAAAAATACTCTTCTTGATAATGCATTATTGCATTCATGGTCAACATTAAAGTCTGCTGTCGTTGCTTGATCGCATCAATAAACCATTTTGCGGCATCTAATTTTTGTTTGATAAATAAAATTGCATCCTTTGGAGTTTTCGATTTATCTTTTGATTCAGCATAGCCTTTTAACATATTGCTGTATTCTCTGGAGACATGCAAATCCGGAGCATTTCTGGCATTCAAGCTTAATTCCAAGACACCATCATTGATTTTAATAGTAAAATCGGGTACGATCTGTTCAATCCCGGTCAAATTTCCGGAAAATGAACTCCCTGGTTTTGGATTTAATTTTTCAATTTCCCCAATAGCAAGTTTTAATTCCTCTATGTCAATATCAAACTTTTGAATTATTTTTTCATAATGTTTCTTAACAAAGAAATCAAATGAATTCTCCAGGATAGCAATGGCCATACCTCTCTCTTTACTTTCTTTCTTCCTATAGAGCTGCAGCAATAAACACTCCTTTAGAGATTGTGCCCCAACACCCGGAGGATCCAATTGTTGTACCAGTTCCAATATTTTCTGCACATCTTCTTTAGAAGTAAAAATATTTTCAGCAAAGGCCAAATCGTCAACAATGTCTTCAATATCGCGTCTTATATAACCGTTATCGTCTATGCATCCAACAATAAACTCTGCTATTTGCGCTTCTTGCTCGTCAAGTCTAAATGTGTTTAATTGCCTAATTAAATGCTGATTGAATGAAACTCCTCCAGAATATGGAATACGAGTGTCTTCATCGTCCGCACTATAATTATTGCTTTGTAATCTATAACTGGGAATTTCATCATCACTTAAATATTCATCAACATTTATCTCCGTTTCGATACTTTCATTACCATTTTCGTCGTAAGTATCTTCATTTGAATATTCATCATTAACATCATTGTCCTTACCTCTTTCTAATGCCGGGTTTTCATCTATTTCCTGAGACAACTTTTGTTCAAACGCCTGCGTAGGCAGTTGAATCAGCTTCATCAGTTGTATCTGAAGAGGCGATAATTTTTGTTGTAACTTTTGTTGAAAACCTTGTTTAAGCATTTGACAAACTCTTATTTATAAATTTACAATAATTCGCTCAAATATTTACGTCAAATTA
>DAOUPU010000138.1 GCA_030625995.1 Flavobacteriaceae bacterium | reverse complement strand
CTTTGTTTCCACCCCATAAAGTTCTGCTAAATCACTGTCCAACATTACTTTTTGGTTTCTGATTAAATAGATTTTATTTGTAATTATTTCGTCTGGTATAGAAATCTTTTGACTCATTTTTTAATTACAATTTCTGGTTTGAAAAGTAGTTTTCATTTTGAGTTCCCAAATTGTGACTTCCAAATCAACCTATTCAATTTACCTGATATCACAAATTGTGATACAAATTTTATATTTCATTCTGGAATCTCAAGTTTATAGTAAGAAATTATGATCTTAAAGATTTCAGCTCGTAGAAACTTTGCCTTTACTTTGTTATTATAGGCTCAAAGTTTTAAATTTTGAGAATCAGTTAATTTCTCTGCTGTGTAAAGTCTCCAGACTTTGACTAACTCTAACAAATAATTTACCTATTTTTATGTCCAGTTACATGTAAAGTAAACATAAATAGAACGTTCGTTTTATTGTTTGTTTGCAGAAACTTAAAGTCACGGACTTTGTGCACCGGGTACTACGAATTTTTCACCCTATCCCGTATTTTTAATGAAATAGAGTTTTGTTATTTGAACAACAATTCATTATAATTTATGTCCTGCAAGGTTTACGGAATCTTAAATTACTAAATACCAATATATTATAATACATGTCTCTATGATTATTGATTGGTTACTAAAATTTAACGAACTATTGATTAGCTAAACTGATAGTGTTTTCTGTTTTTCGGATAGTTCTAATTATCGATAATCCATTCTTCCGAAAAGGATATGTGTTTTATTGTTTTTTGGTCATCTGACAATCGATAAGTATAGGTGATATGAATTTTTCCATTTTTAGCTTGAATAACAGATGGGTAGTGAAATTCACCATTTTTTACATTTTCAAGTTTTTTCTTCCATTTCCATGATTTTCCTTCATCATTTGACATTGCTACTGCCAAACTATACCTTCCATCGTCAACATCATTATAAACCATCAACCATTTGCCGCTTTTCAATCTGATAACTTCCAGACTGGCCCCCGGATTTGGAATTTCAGATTTTTTTCCGTAGGTCCAAGAATAGCCTTCGTCCTCTGAATGACTTATTAAGATCCTGCCCGGTTCATCTCCGTCATCTCGCATATAGGCATCAATAGAGCCATCTTTACGAACCACAAGACTTGGTTGGTTCAATCCTCTACCAATAATGGGAAGACTACTTCTCCATGTGTTACCATCATCATCTGAAATTGCAATTAATCCAAAATTAAAACCATCTGAGTATAGGGGTAATAAAATTTTACCATTATCTAAGAAAGTTGGATGTGTTCTGGTCATCCATCCTGTCTCTCTTTTTTTTGGATCCCTGGCCGCTTCGATCAACATTTCTTCATAAGGAAGTGCATATTCAGCCCATACCAGATCTTGTCTGCCGTATTCATCAAATTGCTCTTTTACCCTTTCTTCAAACTCCTTCCCTGGTTTCATTAGAATAACATCTTGCCATTCCCACTTTGGGTCAATTTTATCCAAATAATCTGTGGTTGTTTTGACCTTTAAAATGGAGGTTTCCCATCTATTTGCTTGTACGACGATCCACATTAAAAAAAGTTTATTCTGATTGTTAAGGAACAAGACTGGATTACAGTCGGGTTGACCCGGTGTGTCTGCCATTAAAAAAGGCTTACTCCATTCTGACTCCCCTTTTTTTAATCGGGAACCATTGATTACCACATCATTTGCCTTTCGTTCACCACTTCCCTGAAACCAACAGGTCAACAGGTCTCCGTTAGGTAATGCAACTACACTGCTCGAGTGGACATGCTCTTCTTGCATTGGGAATATCAATTCACTGTTCGCTTTTTGCTGTCCAAAAAGGTTTGCCGTAAATAATATTAAAGCAAAAGTTGTTATAATTATCTTCATTATTTGATTTTGGTTTTATTTCAGAAATAATTTTTCTTTTACGATAGGTTGTATGTTTTCAAGTATCCACTTTCTCATTTCTAGCCCTTCGGGACTTTGTTGTGGATAAGACATGAAGTCAAGTTCGATTCCAAGTCTTTGTTCTAATAAATGTGCCATGATCGGCCAAATAATCCCAATATCGCCGATAATTGGAAGGCTGTTTTCCAAGCGTGCAAAACCAGACATTTCCATGCGAAATGGGATACTCATCAATTTTGTTTTTGGTTGACCTTTATCAATTGCTTGTTGAACCGTATTGGATTCTTTTTCAAAATCAACAGCTTTTTTTAAATTGGAATCGAGATCGATCCGAATCAAAGTCTTTTCAGCCAAACTATATGTCGGATATCCCTCCCAGTCTGCCCAGATACCATGTCCGGTAAATGTTTCAAACGGGCCATCATGGATCTCTTGTGTTAAAGCAACCGCTGATTCAATGATCACATCCGCACTTGCCATCATTTCAGCAATTTTGGACGTTCTTTCCATAATCGAGATGGAGTCTGCAATAGCAATACCCACTGCACCTCCACCAATTAACTGAGGAATACTAACCAAACAGGGGATATCTCTTTTTTTAGCAGCACCTAACATGGTACGCTCATCCGCACCGGCTCCGGCAATAACCTCAAAAGCAACTCCTTTTGATTGTGCAATTAACATGATCTCCTTAGCGAGGTTCTCGGTTCTTAATCCCATTGGATAAGCCATGTTTCCTGCCGCTTTAATAATTTCATCCCCTTCAAGTTCCAGTCCTCTTTTTATCAAGTCGTCATCAATGATCATTTCCTTTTTAAGCCGGAGCAATAATTCTTCAGGCATTTTTGTGATCTCAAATATTTCACCACGTGGCAGTTTATTTTGAGCAAATCCCAATTTCTTTCCATCTACCCTTTTTACTTTATCCAATACGCCAGCCATCTCATGGGCAATTACAGCTGAACTTGTTGTAATACCATCAATTACACCTTTATTGATAAGTTCAGCAATCAGTGTAGTTACACCTTCATGAAGATTTGGGCCACTCCCGGTGACCACAACAACTTTCCCTCCATTATTTTTTGCAGTGACGATGCTATCTACTGATCGGTCAACCATTTCTTTAACATCCGGTGAAATTTCCTTATAATATTGCTCAATTATTCTTCTGTTTGTTTCCATTAAAATTATTTTTTAATAATATTCTCCACCTTTATAAGATCTTCAGGTGTATCTACACTAATACCCGAAACACTTTCACACTTTGTCTCTATAACCTTTATTTTATATCCATTTTCCAACACTCGTAGTTGCTCTAACATTTCAATTTTTTCTAAATAAGTCCTGGGTAATTTTGACATTCTTAATAAAAAATCTTTGCGATAAACATATAATCCTACATGTTCATATACATCCATTTTTATCTTATCCCTGGAATATGGAATCAAAGACCTGGAAAAATAAAGGGCATAATCATTCTCATCCACCACCACCTTTACAACTGCAGGATCATTGTAATCTTCTTTACCAATTTTTGTTTTTAGGGTGGACATCTGAATATTTGGATCCTCCAGCATGGGTTGTACGGCCTCTTCGATCATTCTTGCATCAAACAAAGGTTGATCTCCCTGGATGTTTACAACAATATCGGCGTCAATATTTTCTATAGCTTCAGCTATCCTGTCAGTCCCTGATTCATGGCCTGTACTGGTCATTACCACTTTTCCTCCGAACCCCTTCACACATTTATATACACGGTCATCATCAACAGCAACAATAAGTTGATCCAGCATAGTTGATTTGTTTGCCTGTTCATATACTCTTTGGATCATAGGTTTATTTACAATATCTGCTATTACCTTACCACGAAATCTGGTAGAAGCATATCGAGCAGGAATCATTCCAATAATTTTTTGTTTTATCATGGTTATTTTTATTTTATCAAACCAATTTATTAATACAGATCTGGGTCCTTAATATTTTACTCTGCCTGAATTACTTGTTGCATGAAAGCTTGTATATGAGGTTTCCCCACTTCTGCAAAATGAGTAATTCCTTCTCTTTTTACAATATTGGTAAAACGCTCAAAAGTTCCGTCATATTTAGAATTGACAGGGTCGCGTTTACATTTTAAGTACATCAAAGGCAATCTTGCCATCTCTACCCTTTTTTTGATCTCATCATTTTCAGCAATAATTTCAGCTTTATTAAATATTTCAGTTGCTTGTATAATAAAGTTATTTGTAAATAATTTATCATCGGCATTTAAACCCAGATGTATATGAGTATCAGGACTAATTTGTTCATGAAGTTGTTCCAAATATTCTCTTATATACTGACCACTTCGTCCATAATAGCCAACCATAAAATCATCAATCACAGTATCCACATCAATATCCGAATTCCAAAATAGTTTTGAAATTAAATAAGAACGAAGTTCGGCAAATTCTCCACCTCTACTTTGGTAAGCTCCCTGCTCCATGATTCCTATAGAACTGTTAGTAATAAAGGTTTTGATGTTGGGTTGTAAAACCTTAAAATTTGGGTATGGCATGATATAGTGACTGAAATTAACTACATAATCCCATATATAAAGATGGGGTGAATTTGAAGACCACGCTTTCAGGTCGCCTAAAAATTCTTGATTTTCCGGACAGGATTCAAAATCATGAGAAAAGCAACATTCGATGCTGCATAAGCGTATGACCACATTCTCCTTAGGTTTTATATGTACCGGAGGTTTTCGGGTATATTGGTAAGCCAGTGTCCCTACATACTTGTCCGGAAACTCGTCTTTCACCCTTTCAGCGACCTGATTGACAAACCAAACCATAATACCCGATTCTGCTCCTTCGCTTGATACAATAGCCTGACAGTTATCACACTGACAAGGATTTCTCCAGTCATTTTGAGAAACAGAATATATGAGGTTACTCGGATTTTCGCGCATGGCAACTTTTAATCGATCGGTAATAACATCTAACACGTCAGGATTTGTCAGACACAATTGTGCTCGCTTATGTATTCTTTTCCCATCGATCAGGCTGTAATATTCGGGATGGTCTTTAAAAAATTCTGTTGGAGGCATGAACCTATAAAAGGTATGTACAGCCCAATAGCCCTCAATATCACCATATTGATCACGAAATCCCATAGCTCCGTTGATCTTGTTATGGGCAGCCCATGTTGGATCAAAAGCTTCGTAGTAAAAGTCATTTCTTACCTGTAAGGAAGGTTCTTCGTAATGGTTGATGAGATTGAAATCAAATTTCTGTCTCTTGGGAATTGAAGTAACTTCAGGTGTATACCATCTCACTCCTAATTCATTTTCTAAAAATGAAAATACGGCGTACATGGTTCCCCGTTGTTTACCACCCAGAAAGACTATTTTTGATCGAATATTTTTATAAATAAAAGACTCATCTAACAGTTCAGGTTCTTTAAATCCATGTCCTAATATTTTTTTTGAATGCTTATTGAATCCAATGATAATTTCGTTTTCTGTAATTTTAGAATCATCATCAACAATTTTAAACTCGGCAGCACTAATTTCCTTTAAATATTTTTTCAATTCAGAAGCTGCCCACCGTTCAGATTCGGAAGCCTTTTTTCCAAGGACAATTTGATAATTTGTCTTTTCCCTGTCAAACAAGCTATAACTGATCCTTTTACCCGATTGAAAATCCAATTCCTGACTCCATTCCTCACCATCTTGCCTTAGTGCTGTGATCTTAAGTGTATAGGATCTATATATCTGATCTTCAATATGTAACTTCTCAAACTTTTCTTTTGTCCATTCACCAGACCAAACCAAAATAGAATCTTTTTCGTTTGTGCGGATCTCAAGTTTAACGGTATTGAATATTTTAACAGCAACAGATTCATGCATAGCAAATCGTAATTCTGACACACCATCAGATGAAGTAACAACAGTGAACAGTTGACCCCTTTTTATAATCTTGTCGATTTCGAAAGGCAGAATCCGCACGCAGAATTCCCAGTTATTGCCCTTCTCCTCTATTTTCAGTAATATTTTATTGATTCCTTTTTTAAAGAAAACCGGTATGAGATCGCTGTCCGGTATACAGCCTCTTGCTTCTTCATGATCCCAGACTTCGGTTCCATTGATCCAAAGTCTGCCTCCATCATTAGTTCCAAGTGCAAAAATAAAAGTACCTTCTTTTTCGGCAAATATCTCCTTGTAAGCATAAGCGGCCACATTAGATTTTTTTGAAATAGCATTGTCCAAACTTATAATGGAATTTGGACTGGCATATTCAATCCACTTCAACTTGCTATTTCCAACTTTTATGACTTTTCCAACTTTGATTTTTGGGTCTTTTTCGCCACCATAGTTGGAAAGAAAATCAATATCAAATCCCGGGTTGTGTTTTAATTCATTCGTACTATCTTCCAGTGGCAGAGGACCAAGTAAATTCCAGCTGCTAATAAATTCATTTAATACAATATTTTCCGACTGACCGAAAGAAAACAGGGAGTGTAAGATTAAGGAAACAGCCAAAAAAATGTATAGCTTATTTTTTTTATTTAACATGCTTTACTGACCTCTAATTTACTATTCATTTTTAATATGTAATTCGCATTTAAAGTTACTGTTATTTATCAATTTTAATAATTTATATTGCATAATGTTTTTTCATTATCTTAAGTATTCTAACAACACATAACGAGAAATAAAACATTGGGAATGTGATGTTAGAGAAGCTATTTTTATAATTTGCTAATATTCAATTTATAAACAAATAACAATTTGATAATCAAGTAAATAAATTTTATATTTAGTTATGTTTAAAATTGAAAATATCGAATTTCTGTCAGAAATTAAAACCAATTTCACTATATTTAACT
>DAOUPU010000177.1 GCA_030625995.1 Flavobacteriaceae bacterium | reverse complement strand
AGATTTAAATATTCTATTGATTTCTCAGTATTTCCTTTTTTTAACTCAACTGTCCCGATCATAGTTAGGTTGTGCGCATAAAAAGTTGTGTTTTCATTAATTGGCAAGGCATCTTTATAAAATTTTAATGCCATATCGAGGTCTTCTTTTTTTCTATAGATCTCACCTAGCCCCATCAAATAATAAGATGTAACTTGTTTATTATTAACAGCCTGAAGATATTGCTCCATTTGATTGAAGTATTTCAATGCATTATCATAATTGAGCATATCACCATATATAGCACCAATATTAGGCAGCACCGAGGTTATTCGTAGAGTATCCTTTATTTTTTCAGCGAGACTCAAAGATTCCAAATAATAATCGATTGCTTTTGCATTACTTCCCTGACTATAATAAACAGCTCCTAAGTTATTGGACATATTTGCAATCCCAATTGTATCATGTAAAACTTTAAATGTTTCCATAGACCTTGTCCAATAATCTAAAACGAGCATGAAATTTCCCTGATAATACTCTGCCAATCCCATATTTTTTAGAGCATAGGCCTTACCTTTTTTATAATCCAATTGAGCGGCCAGTTCATAGGCCTTTTCTGAATATTCAAGTGATTCGGTAATATTCTCATTATTTAATAATGTAACGCTAATTGCATTTAAGGTAAGAACTTTAGTCGTATCTTTTTTCTCAAAAGACAATCTACTTTTTAAACTATCAATTTGCTTATTCTGACCAAAAAAAATTGCTGGCCACAACAAAAAACCCAGAATAAATATTGATATACAAAAATTCTTTAAGTTCACAGCCATGCCATATTTATTTACACTATTCTTTTAAAATATTAAACAATTTAACACCACTATTACCGGCTATTCTAACGTAATACATGCCATTTGGAAAATCAGACATATCAATACTAATTGTTTTTTCTGTCTTACGCTCAAATTTAGCTTTGGTATATAAAATTCCGTAGACATTATAAATATCAATATCGCTTGTCTCCAAGATATTTTGCTGAATGGTTAAAATATTTTTCACCGGATTAGGATACACTTCATAAAAAGCATTATCATCATCAAGATCCTTAGCATCACATTTCCCAGAATCAGAACTGGCTTCTGAGGAGACTGAAGTTTTATGTGTACTATCACTGGATGTAAGATTCCAAATCAATCTATTTCCATCAAAAAGAATTGTAAATATATTCTCACCTGGTAAAAATACTATCGGTGTTATTCCTGACCAAACCGCATTACCGGTCATATTATTATCTTCCCCGTGAAAGATGTAAATTGTTTCAGAATTTGGATTATCGTATCTAAAATGTGCTATATAATTCAATCCGTTGGGGTCATTTGGATTATCCTCAACACAATCTAAATAAGTGCGAATTTTTCTTATATTATTACCAGTTGGATTCACATAGACTTTTCCTTGCTTTATGTATTTCGCTGAATAATTCTGAACATCTCTTATCAAAATATCAAAGACACCAACATCCCCTACTTTGTATTCCTCGCCCTCAGCATTCACGAAATAATACAGCCCATCCGTGAAAACTGAGGAAATGGTTTCATTGTAAACAAATCCGCTGATTGTAGATATAACAGAATTCGCATCTAGTACTTCACCTTGGTCGATAAGTAAATCATTTGTTTCAATGAGAAGTTCTGCGGGCAAAATATTTAGCCTTCCAAAACCATAGGTAATGTTAAAATTTGCCGCCATAGCATTTAGATAAGTTCCTGGATAAACAAAATGCCTGTTTTCCATAGCATTTGTAACCCCTAAACCGGTAATGAGATCTAGGGAATACAGTTTAGAAATAGTGCGATCTTCTGTGTCGGTCGAGCCATCTTCCTCATGAACTATTACAAAAACCTCAGCATAATCATTCAGATCATCCTCTCCACCTAATTCACTTGAATTAACCAAAGCTTTAAAGCTATTTTCAAAAGAAACGTCGCCATTGAATAGATCCTCTGCATTTACAAGCGCTTTAAAGCTATTAACCAGAGCTTTAAATGAATTAGTAGTACCATCCTGGTTTTCTTTAGACACAATATAATCCGTAAAATGCTCCATATTTAAATTCACAATATCCATTCCATTGACCAGTGCCTTAAAACTGTTTTCAATTGTCCTCTCGCTGGATATCCAACTTCCACCGTCCAATAGAGCTAAAATGTCGTACTCATTTACCAAGGCTTTGAAACTGTTGATCAATACCAAAGTATTTTCTGAATAATAGTCCAATTGATGGCTGTTTTTAATCGCTAAAAGAAAATCTTCAGTATCAACAATTCCATCTGTTATATATTCATAATTTAAGATAGGGTCGATTACATCTCCATAACTATAGATCTCATCTGTAGCTTTAATAAATAGATCTCTTTTGGTTACATTTAAAATACCGGACATATAGTTAATTTGGAACTTATTAAGCTGATCCTCGGTTAGTTCATCCTCAAAATATGGTGTGATTACATAATTATTCACATCTGGATAAGGGAACACGGCTGCAGTATTAAATTTCAGTTGAGGCAACCCCTGAGATCCCAAAGTTTCCCCTTCCGGCAATCCTTCTACGGTAAATGTTACATTTACAGCCTGACCATATTCAATGGAAACATCGTTAGCAATTATATTTAACGCTAATTTACCATCTTCCAGAAAAGTTAGTGGATCTGAAATTGCTTGGGCTTCCGTGTTTGGTGTTATGGTACCTGCACTAACCTGTACTCCTGGATTACCTGTGAATAAGGGCACTTTTGCAATTATTTCTGTTTCCGATTTAGATACAATTTCCAGTTCTATGCCGTCTAACAATACGGTAGGTTCATTTGGGAAATAATCACCAATAATTGTAACCTCAAAAGGTTCTGCACTTGGTGTAATTCCGTCATCCCAATTAAGTACTTTTAACTTGGGTGTTTGTGTTGCTATTTGTTTAAAAGCCTTCTCTGCATTTAAAAACCCGGCACCAGCACGATCGGCGTCTCCTGCGGGAGTGGCATTCTGCTTAAAAAGCTGTATGGCCTGATCGGCCAGGGAGTTGGTTAAAGAGGCAGCTTCCAAGGGTAAACCATCCGGATACCATGAAGGCTGGGCAGACATAAGCAAAGCCATGGTAGCAGCAGCATGTCCCACCGAAGCAGAGGTTCCAAAAAAGGAAGTGAAAATATCCCCTGTTTTGTATTGCCCAATGGAGGCTACATTGGTGTGTACACCATCGGGAGCAGTAAGAGTAACATGTGCATTAATGCCATTCGGTAAAACGCCACCATCGGAGGAATAATATTCCGGAACCGGATTATCCACATTTTGATAGTTGGCCGCAGCAATGGCATGTACCTCAGGTATCATGGCGTGACCACTTATAGTTGGCGCTCCAAAATTTTCTAAAAACTCTAAACCATCAGATCGAAAGACAATATATCTAAAAGCCAGATTGGGATCAGGCGGACCATTGGCACTTGTGATCATTATATTGGCATCTCCGACACCGGTAGCCTGAAAAACTAAAATTTCAGTTGCATCTCCGTCTTCATTTTTTCTGTTATTTCCTACGATCAAATTACCAAAATCGTCCACTATGTAAATATCCAAATCCGCAACAGCACCAATGCTATTTTCCTGGGAGGCCATACCCTCATCCCACTGTAAAACAATTAAAAAAGTTCCCGGTTGAGTTACATGAAACTTTTGTAATACATCCTCTGTTCCATCCGCGTTAAGGTCAAAAACATGAGCTCTTTCCACGTTAGATGAAAGAAAATTATTTACGGGTGCCGAAAATGAACTACTAAAAATGGCCTGACTCGCTCGATTCCCAAAATTTCCGGCGGAACTAAAATAGGATCTCCCCGGCACACTTGTAAATAATTGAATCGCCTGAGCTATTCGGCCACCTCCAAAAAATGGTTCTGTTATAAATGTTAAATCATCTAAAACTATATTATAACCTCCCTCACTAAATACATTAACCCCCAGTTCAATATCTCTTGGTGAAACTGCACCGGCGTAAAATCCTAATCTGGCACCTGGTGCAACATCATGAACAATATGTAATATCGCTCTTCCCTCATCAGAAGCCGTGCCAAAAGGATATTCTTTAAAAACTTCAACAGGGGGCTCATCCGGCAAATCTCCCTGTTCTGCATCAATTGTTCCTTTTGATTTACCATTAGTATGAGGCTGTGTATCAAAACTGTTAGAAATAACTCCGATATTTATTCCTCTTCCATCTACAGGTACTAGTTGTCCGTTATTGACCATTCGATAGGAGTCTCTTATAATGTTAGATCTTTGAACGCTGTCTCCTTGTGATACCACCGCACCTCCAGGTTCTGAACCCAGAACGGAAGGAAATAAAACTCTTGCAAAGTTAATTACCTCTATTTCTGTGTTCAGACTTTCAAGTTCATTGATTGGAAAATAAACATCTATTGCTGAAAGATTTTCAGAGATAATTATGACGGGATCAATTAAAAAATCAGACGATGGTACAGAATACTTATTTTGCAACATATCCATAGCCTCTTGTAATTTACCTTCTTTAGGTACAATTACAATCATCACCTTTTGTTTATCCTCGCTGATCTGAAAAATAATTTCTGAGGGAATATCTCCAGCGTTTCCAGCCGTTAATGAACCCAAATTCATCCCAATTAGATCGTAATACTTTCCATTACCCTGACCAACAACTGGGAAAATAAATCCATCATCGACTGCACATTTAGATGAATTTGCGTTCGCGATAACCGTATGTGTATTACCATTACTAATTATTGTCCATTCCACATAATCATGAGCACCAAATTCCTTAGTAAAAACTTTTTCATTAGATCCTGGCTTAAATTTATTCAAGCCTTTAGCCACTCTTTTACCGTTATTGGACCTGATGATGCTGCCATCTTCGCTTATTGTTACTTCTTTTTTAGTAGGATTTTCATATCCGAAACTCGCCTGATATAATCCATTTCCAATATCTTTAATACAATAAACAACCGGGGTAATATCTTTATTCTTTTGGGCAAACCCCGAAAAAGAAAAGTATAATATTGTTAAAACGACCAGTATCCATCGATAATTAAAACGACTTTCAAAATTCCAACGAATTGTGCTTTTTTGAGGAAAAAAGTAAATATTTTTCATATTTGAGGGGGTTTTTGATTAAAAGAATAATTGTTATAAACCTATCCTTTTTACAAAAGGATACTAAAATAATTATTCTCCCTTAAAAATGTAATTGTTTAGGACTAAACG
>DAOUPU010000142.1 GCA_030625995.1 Flavobacteriaceae bacterium | reverse complement strand
GAAGTTCCGGATGCATTATCATCTGCTCCATAATGAATGGCGTGAACATCAGGTTCCCTCGATGAAGCAATACCTCCCCAACCTAAATGATCGTAATGGGCGCCTACAACTAGGTATTCCGATTTTAATGTTGCATCAGCTCCTTCTATAAGCCCAATTATATTTCTGGTTGCCGTTTTTTGAAATACTACTTTTGAGGTGGCTTCAACAACTGTCTTAGTGTCAAATGAATTTACTTTCATGCTTTTTACCAATCCGTCCTCTAAGCCTTCAATAGTAGACCCACTCTTAGCTAATATTTCATTTGCAATTTCTCTTGTAATATTGAGTGCTGCAATTCCCAAATTTGATTCGGTTTGATCAATTTCCAGATCTAATAACTTATCTTTTCTGGAAACTTTCGGACCGGCAACGAATAAAATTCCCTTAGCTCCTTTTTCTTTTGCAGTAATGACTTTTGATTTTTCTCCTGAGTATGGAATAAATAAACTGTTTGGATTTCTAATTTCGGGATCATTTCTTAAAACCAAAACCCATTTGCCTTTTACGTCAATATTGGCATAGTCGTTCCATTGCAAACTATCTGATTCAATATCAAAACCATAACCCGCAAAAACTACATCAGCTTTTAAAGTTCCATCTGTGGAATAACTAAAAGGTATAAAATCTGTATATAGCTCGGCAGAGATCTCGCCTATTTCTAACTTATTCCCATCAGTTGGAGCTTCTGTCTTTGTTACGACCTCAAAATTTTGAAAATATCCATTTTCTCCGGCCGGTTTAATTCCATAAGATTCAAATTTCTTTACAATATAATTTCCTGCCAATATGCCTCCTTCAGTCCCCGGCAACCTTCCTTGCAAGGAATCTGATGCCAAATAAGTTAAGGTTTCCGTTAGGTCAACAACGGTAATTTCAGGATTTGTCTTTTGTTTACACGATGTAAATCCTGCTATTGTAAGAATAGCAAATCCTATATATATATATTTAATTTTCATTTTATCTTGTTTTAAGGAAAGTCTTACTAATAAATAACACACCCCTGACACCTCCTGCCTACCGTCAGGCAGGCTCAAGAGGGCAATTTAATTTTTTGGTCCTAAATTCAATGAGCTAACATCCATTACATATAATTTTAAGGAGCGATCCCCTTTTTCATTCCCTCTGCTTGAAGAGAATGAAATAGATTTACCATCCGGTGAAAATGCCGGAAATCCATCAAATGCAGAATTATTAGTCAGTCTTCTTTCTTCTCCTGTTTTTAAACTGCGCAACATGATCTCGTAATTATGTGGAGGAAATACTGTTACATAAGCAAAGTGTTCTCCGTCTGGTGCTGGAAACGGCGCCCAATGTGTACCACTTTTATGAGAAATTTGTTTCATATTCTTACCATCAACATCTACTGTAAACAGGTGCATATCCTTTTTATCCTGCCCTTCTTCTGATTTCTTCCATGCTCTGTACAGGATGGTTTTATTATCTCCCATAATAAAAGCTCCTCCTTCCTGTAAGTCGGGTGTAAAAGTAATTTGTATTTGATCAGATCCATCAGGGTTCATGGTCCATAGATCGATCATACCATCCGTTTGGCGGCTAAATAAAATGATCTCCCCATTTGGGCTTATACCAACTTCCGCATCATATTGTTTATTATTTGTCAATCTAACAATATTTTCACCATCTAAGTCACTCATATATAATTCTGCTCCTTGCGGGTAATCCTTTGGATCAGAATAATTTCCACGATGCATGTCTAAATTATCTTTTGTAGATGTCCAGATCAAATGTTTTCCATCCGGGGTAAAATGAGAACAGGCATCATCTCCAACCGCGTTAATCTTTTTCAAATTAGTCCCATCAATATTTACGGTATAAACCTGATGTGTCGTATCTTTTCCCATTTTTCCATTAAAAATAACCGCTAAACCATCGGGTGAAAAATATGCTTCTGCCCCGTTAGTTACGCTAGGTATGTTTTTAATCGGTAATTCCGATACTGTTGCTTCAACAACAGATGCAATGTTTTCTGTTTCAACCTCGGTCTCCATAGATTTTTTATCATTCACACAGGAAGTCAACACTATGCCAGTCACTCCCATAGCCATTGAAAATTTATATAGTTTGTTCATTTATACAATTTTAAAAGTTTATAATTTATTTTAATGTTTTTGTCTTTTTGATTCATATAAGGCTTTACGCGGAATAATTTTTGCCACAATTTCACCTTCATTGATTCTAACATTTAAAGGAGAATCTAAGGCAGGCAAGGATCCTTTAAGAACATTTTTTGCTTCATCCCCTTCAAAACCTAAATAACCATATTTACCATAGTGTAATAATTTACTACTTAGTGCTTTGATGGCCAGATCAGATTGAGCGCCAACAAAACCAACACTTTGTGCTAAATTATTTGGGTTTGGTATGGCATAGACTAAAGATCCGTTTTTTGACAGATCACTGATTTGTTCATTCGTTGTATTATTAAAAACTGAAGTGTATGAAGTTTGTAAATCGTTAGTATTGAATTTATTTTCAAAGCCAATAACCCATACCGATTTATCAGTTGGAATAGTTTCTATCTCAGAATCTAATAGTATCACAGCTTCTTTACCCTGAGCTTCTTGTGTGGCTTTCCAGGTACTGGCCAATTCTTTATAAGCTGACTGATGTTCTCCGGTAGAAGGAATAATAATTGTCGAATTTTTTGCTCCAAAAACCTGAGATAAAGAGGCCGGAACTTCTTTTCGGTCCAATCGACGCATGATATTGAATTCAGGATCTATTTCTATCTTCAATGGTTTTTGATCAAAATTGAAATTGAAATTTTGATTCTTTTTATTCATCAGAACATTTTTCCAAACGACTTCTGAATTATTTTCTAAATAAACTGCCACCGGAATATTCAAGAAAAACACCCCTTCATTTTGTATTTGATTTAAAGTAAAGGACAATTGATATTGCTTGTTTTTATGTTTAGAACTCACTTCAGAAATTTCTAAAGATGGAGCTCCTTTTCTATCAATCCACTGATTAAAAAATGGTGCCAGGTCCTTGCCGGAAATTTCCTCAAAGCTCTCTTTAATATCGGTAAAGGAAGCTTTTGTGAATTCATTGTCCTTATAAAATTTTTGATATGCTTTTATAAATGCTTCATCTCCCAGATCATTTCGCAACATATTGTTCATCATTAAAACTTTGCCATATCCAATTGCTTCTTCCGCCGAATTATTTCGATTGATAAATTGATAGATTGGAATGTCATTCTCCTCATTTACATAATCTGTGAATTTTTGCAAAGTTGTACGTCGGTATGTTGCACCACTTCCTCTTTGCTCTTGTAACAGATGATCGGCCATATAGGCTGTTATGCCTTCACACCAATTTCCTCCTGAATAATCTACAAAAACTCCGTTCCCCCAGTAGTTATGCAGTAATTCATGTGGATAAGATGAATATAGTATCCATGGAAAACGGATAACTTTTTCACCTAATAATGTAAATGAAGGCATACCGTAGCCTGTTTCCCAAAAATTTTCAACCAAAGCAAATTTTGTATAGGGATATTCACCAATTAATGTTTCATACATTTTTAAATAACCGCTGGTTATGTTTAAGTATCTATCGGCTAATTCCTTATCAGGCGTTCTTAAAAAAGCCTGAACTTCAATCTCATCCAACATTAACGAATATTCGGTCCACTTTGCCCCTATTAAATAAATTTCATCCATAGGTTCCGGTGAATGATAAACTATCTTCTTCTTATCGCCCTCTACTTCATTTTTCGTACGATCTCCTTGTGATACGATTGACCATTCTTTATCTATATTAACCTCCAGATCAAAACTTGACAAAATATCACCCTCAAACTTGGGTAACCAATAAGTAGATCCGGCAAGATAAATTCCATTGTCAGAAATTATTCCTTTTGTCTCACTAAATCCTCTCGCATATTCTGCAGCAGATTGCTCTATCTCATCCTTTATAATTCCTTTGTAGGAAATACTAAAAGAATTTTTTGAAGCCTTCTTTAAAGTGATCTTATACTTTTTTACGTAATAATTGGTATCCTTATCAATATTTTCCACCTCAACAATTTTACCCCCTACTACACTTTCAACATTTAAGTTCTTATTTAAATAAAAATAAGCACTGTAATTAGAGTCTAATAAATTATTTGGTAAATCAATCTTATCCACAACCTCGATGTTTGAACTGGTAACATCAATATTTGCTATAATATTCTGATTGCCATTTTGCGCAGACAAGTAAAGAGATGCCATCACAAAAAGTAAAAACGACCACTTTATATTTTTAATCATAGTACTTTAATATTTATATGTAAATAATTGCTAAGCGACAAATATATAATTTAATTATCGTTTAACAATATTTTATTATTGTTTTTCGATAATTTAACAATTTAAAAAAAAATTATATATCAGGAGGGGAGTTAATTCAAATTACCTTTTTTACATTTGCTTCATAGGCAAATAAATCACTTGGCTGACAGTTAAGCTCTTCACATATTAATTCAAGTGTTGAAAATCTTATAGCCTTTGCCTTACCACTTTTTAAAATGGATAAATTTGCGATTGTTATTCCAACGCGCTCTGACAGTTCAGTTAACGACATTTTTCGTTGCGCTAGAATGACATCTAAATTGGTGATTATTGGCATAAAATAATAATAATATTCATTATGCCTTTTTGAACATAATAGGACAAAAATATAAAAATATTATTGATATACAACTATTATTTATTGAAAAACGATAAAATATGTTCTTTATATGGAAGGTAATTCTTATTTATCCTTTGGATCGAATTCAAAAATATCACCGGGCTGGCAATCCAATTCTTTACAAATAAGCTCTAAAGTTGAAAACCGAATTGCTCTTGCTTTTCCGCTTTTTAAGATGGAAAGATTGGCTATAGTTATTCCGACACGCTCGGATAGATCCGTTAAGGACATCTTACGCTTGGCTAATACAACGTCTAAATTTGTAATAATTGGCATTTAGGCAATCTTTATTAATTCATCCGCATTAAATTGTTAATTCTTGATCTTCTTTTAATTCAATTCCTCTTAAAAATACAATGCTAATTACAAAAACAAGTAAGCCCAATAAGATTGTTTGATATTCAAAATTAAATTCATTCTTAAAAATGACATCTTTTAACTCAATCGTACTGATAATCCATCGATCTGTAAGGTAATAAATCACTTCCGGTACAATAGCTAGAAAAATTATAGATAGTGCAATTTTTTTTATATAAATTCCATTAGAGGAAACAAAATATTTGTTCTCGGTCAGACTTTTAAATATTTTACGTAAAAAATGGATTATCATTAAATAAATAATGGAATCGATCAATGCACCCAACATTCTTAAATACACAAACTTTTGATCTAGATCATTGATATGAAGTCTTCCCTCTCCATTAGTCAGTGAAAAATCATAATTCTTCCCATTAAATACCAACGGGTCAGAGAAAATAATTTTTGAAAAGTGTATTTTAAAACCATTTAACCTATTTAAATCAATAAAATCAACATCAAATAACAAAAACAAGCCTATTAAAATGATACTTGCAATAACTGCGAGTTGCAGATACCAAAATATATTTAGAATAGTTTTGGTAATCTTTAATATTTTATAATTCTCCATGGTGTTAAATTAATTGTAGAACATGTAATATTAAGAAAAAAATAGAAATATTTGATTCTTTAGGCAAAATTTATATAAGTAGTATTAGTTTTGTTCTTAATTAAACAAGCAATATGAAATCCTTTGAAGATCTAAAGATTCACAAATCACAATTAAAAGCTTTAAATGATCTTGGCTTTGATAAGCCAACTCCCATTCAAATAAAAGCGCTACCTGTAATATTATCAGGTCGTGATATGGTTGGATTAGCACAAACAGGAACCGGCAAAACTTTTGCATATCTATTACCTATTTTAAAACTCTTACCATACTCCGATCAAATACAACCTCGTGCCCTTATATTGGTTCCAACCCGTGAATTGGTTGTACAGGTTGTAGAAGCAGTAAGGAGCTTAACCAGCTATCAAAACATAAGAGCAGAAGGTGTTTATGGAGGGGTTAACATCAACAATCAAAAACAAACTATAAATGAAGGCCTGGATATTTTAGTTGCAACTCCCGGCAGGTTGTTTGATTTAGCAGTATCCGGAGTTTTACGCTTAAGTTCCATTCAAAAATTGGTTATTGATGAAGTGGATGAAATGTTATTCATTGGCTTTAGACCTCAATTACTCAATATTCTGGATATTCTTCCTAAGAAAAGACAAAATATTCTGTTCTCTGCGACCCTAACAGAGGATGTTGAAATAATAATTAAGAGTTTTTTCAAAAATCCAATAAAGATTGAAATAGTACCAGTTGGCACTCCACTAGAAAAAATTATTCAAAAAGGCTACCCTATCCCCAACTACACTACCAAAGTTAATTTTTTAAAAGTTTTATTAAAAGACAAAACCTTTGAAAAGGTATTAGTATTTGTAAAGAACAAACGTATAGCCGATAGACTTTTTGAACATTTGAATGAAGAATTTGGAGAGGAAATCAACTTAATCCATTCCAATAAATCACAGAATTTTAGATTTAATGCTATTGAACAATTTCAGGATAAT
>DAOUPU010000169.1 GCA_030625995.1 Flavobacteriaceae bacterium | reverse complement strand
TATGACCTAAAGTGAAGTGCCTGTGCTTATGGATTTATATGAAATTCTAAAGATTTAATTACATCCTCTTCATCCGGATTAGTACCCCAAACCTTTGCTTCTAAAATCCAAAAGGTATCCATTGAAACTCCATTTGACTTAGATAAGTTAAAAGTATCAATGAAATTATACGACCCACTATCATCGTCTACATGATTATTTGAAGGCATATTATAGATCTCTGTACTATCTAATTTATTATAGATAAGTATCTCTATATAATGCACGATTTTTCCTGTACTACTTTTAAAATCAATATTAATAGACAGATCATCTCCAACGCTCTTATTAAATGAATTTGGGGAAGAGATACTAATTTCATATTCAAATTTATCTGACGCGGGGGTGTTATTTCCTCTTCGAAAATCCTCCGTGCTTCCAATATCATTACCATCACTACTACTACAAGCTGTAATAAAAAGTATTACCATCGACACTCTAAACAAAAATATTTTTTTCATGTTCTTATTATTATTGATTCATTAATAAATAAAGACTTGTTATGAAATGCTATCTTTTCACCAATTCCATATACATCGAAACATCTAGTAAGGTTTTTAGATTAATAAATATTTTCAAATCCCAAATACAATCCATCGTAAAAAAGTCATCACAAAATATTTGTTTCCGTATTAATTTTCAATGATTAGGTAAGGTGCTCTTTTACTTAACGTTAACATCTCATAGAGCTCGATTATGAACGGCAATCGTTCTCAGGTAGATAATCGGACAAACAGTTTCTTTTAGCTTTCGAATGTTTCAGTTATTGTAAATATACAACATTTCTGCCTGGTATTTAGAATAATTCTAAATTGATAGAGATGTAGGTGAGTTGTGGACATCCCTGATCAGTGCTGATCGGTTTATTAATTTTTCGTTTTTTTGCGAATTATGTTTTAATTCAAATATATCATCCTCAATAATGCATTTGAATTATAACTGTAAATTTTATAATCGATCAAAGGAATCCAATTCATTCTCAATTTGTAATTTCGCAATAAATTAAACTAATGAAAATGTTTTCAATTGCAATACATGGTGGTGCGGGGACCTTGGTAAAAGGAATGATGACTCCCCAGAAAGAAAAAGAATATAAAACAGCTTTAAAAATTGCCATTGAAATTGGATATAAAGTATTAGAATCTGGAGGATCAGCAGTTGATGCTGCTGAAAAATCGGTCATTTCACTTGAAAATTCCCACTTATTTAATGCAGGAAAAGGCAGTGTGTTTACGGCCACCGAATCGCATGAAATGGATGCATCCATTATGGACGGAAAAACGCGCAAAGCAGGTGCTGTAAGCCTGATATCTCGAATTAAAAACCCTGTGTCGCTAGCTCGCGATGTGATGGAAAAAAGCGAACATGTTTTTTTAGCCGGTGAAGGAGCTATGGAATTTGCCAGTCATTTAAACTATAAACTTGAAAATAAAGATTATTTCTATGATGAATTCCGTCATAATCAATGGTTAGAAATAAAAGATACTGATGACTTTCAACTCGATCATTCTATAAAAAAAGATCATAAATTCGGAACAGTAGGAGCCGTTGCCTGCGATAGAGAAGGTAATATTGCTGCTGCAACTTCTACGGGAGGCATGACAAACAAACGCTTTGGTCGGGTTGGTGATAGTCCGATGATAGGATCCGGTAATTATGCCAATAATAAAACATGTGCTGTTTCATGTACCGGTAGCGGCGAATATTTTATTCGTGGCGTTGTAGCCTATGATATGGCCTGCCTAATGGAACATAAAGAAATGACCCTTGGAGAGGCCGCTGATGAAGTTATCCATAAAAGAATTTTAGAATTAGGTGGTGATGGCGGACTGATAGCCATAGACAAAGATGGGAATATAGCCATGCCATTCAATACGGAAGGTATGTATAGAGCTTCTAAAACTTCAAACGGGATTGATGAAGTTCTTATTTACAAGTAAACTTATGATTATCAAATAAATGGAATTTCCGCATCGAGTGGCAACACCTTAACCTTTCTCGTTTCAATATTAAATCGATCACCACTGGAAAGAACGTGAACTACTAAATTGGTCATTGTCATGGGTGTGCCAATTTCTAATACTCTTTCATTATTATGACCAAGGTTTTTAGGATCAAAAACAATGATCATCCCAGAGCCAATTACTTCAAATTCAACTCCTTTTTTAATGATCAAGCCAGTGTCTTCTGCCAATCCAATTCCCAAGAGCTCAGGAAACCTCGCTACTGCTTCCGATTGTCTACCAAAACGTCCTCTTTGAATAAAATGAGTATCTATGATCAATTCAGGTATTAATCCCAAACCCTTATCCATATTAACAGCTCCTTTAATAAAAGCTTCCGTACTACTCCCCCCTGAAATCATTTCCTTTGACATCGCCATCGCCCCGGCACTTGTACCGGCAATAACAAATCCCTCTTCATTATGATAACGATCATTAATAATTTTATGGATCTTTGTATTTCCTATCTTCTCAGCAATCTTCGATTGATCACCCCCTGAAAACATAATGCAATTGGCACTCCTTATTAATTCAATTGATTCTATTTTTTCAGCATCTTCTTTCGATCTGATATCAAGAACATGTATATCGGTACAACCTAATTTTGTAAACGCTTTTTTATAATTTTCTCCAACTTCAACCGGTATGCTGGACGCCGTTGGTATAATTACAATTTTCGGATCTTTTACCGAGCATTCTGCAACAACACGAGCTAAAATTCCACCTTCTATAAACTCAAGAGTATAAACTTCAGATTCTCCTTTACCTTTGTCCTCATTCCCTCCAATAGGAATTAATATACCCTTGATCTTTTGCATAGAATTTTTCTCTAAAAAAAATTAATGGATGCAAAAATAAACTAATTTTTTAATTGAAGTTTATATTTATTACATTTAACAAGAACAAATTTTAAAGATATCCGTCATGAAAATTATAAGCATAAATGCAATGAGGGGACCAAATTACTGGTCCATTAGACGACATAAACTGATAGTAATGGTACTCGACCTTGAAGAAATGGAAGAGTCTCCCTCGGATAAAATTGATGGATTTAAAGTTCGTTTGGAAAAGATGTTTCCAAGTATGTACGAACACCGCTGTTCGGTTGGCACTCCCGGTGGTTTCTTTCAAAGGGTAGAAGAAGGAACCTGGATGGGTCATATCATTGAACATATTGCTCTCGAAATTCAAACCTTAGCAGGAATGGATGTAGGATTTGGAAGAACTCGAGGCTATGGAGACATAGGGGTCTACAATGTTGTTTTTGCCTATATGGAAGAAAAAGTAGGTCGGTTTGCGGCCGGATCAGCAGTACGAATTTGTGAGGCGTTAATAAAAGGAGAAGATTACGATTTGGCAGATGACATTCAAGAAATGCGAGAAATTAGAGAAGACGAACGCCTCGGACCAAGTACCGGATCGATTGTTGAAGAAGCGGAGGCCAGAGGAATCCCATGGATTCGATTAAATAAATATTCTCTTTGCCAATTGGGTTATGGTGCCAATCAAAAACGTATACAGGCTACCGTAACAAGCGAAACTAGCAGTATAGGAGTTGAAATTGCATGTGATAAAGAAGATACAAAGTACTTACTGGAACAAGCAGAAGTTGAAGTACCAAAAGGAGATATTATTCGTAGAGAAAGAAGCCTTGATGAAGCTTGTAGATATGTAGGTTTTCCTTTAGTTATCAAACCAATTGATGGAAATCACGGGAGAGGTATTACTGTGGATATCAACAATTACGAAGATGCTGTCGAAGCATTTCATGCGGCAAAAGCAGTTTCTAATGCTGTAATTGTAGAAAAATATATTGTGGGAGCGGATTATAGATTGCTCGTTATAAATAATAAATTAGTTGCTGCTGCAAAAAGGACACCCGCACATGTTATTGGTGATGGTGTTTCAAATATTCAAGAATTAATCAACGCTGTTAATGAGGATCCTCGACGGGGATATGGTCACGAAAAAGTACTAACTCAAATAACAGCCAATGATTTGACCAAAAGTATTATAGCTGCTAAGGGATTTACGCTAGAATCTATTATTGAAGAAGGCGAAATGCTTATTTTAAAAGATACGGCTAATCTAAGTACAGGTGGAACGGCACAAGATGTAACCGATATAGTACACCCGGCCAATGTATCCATGGCAGAACGAATTTCAAAAATTATCGACCTGGATATTTGTGGAATTGATATAATGACAACAGATATCTCAAAACCCCTTTCTGAAACGGGAGGAGCAGTACTTGAGGTTAATGCAGGACCTGGTTTCAGAATGCATCTGGCACCAACCGAAGGATTACCGAGAAACGTTGCAGCACCAGTGATTGATAAATTATTTCCCTACGGATCAACAAGTAGAATTCCAATTATTGCGGTAACCGGAACAAATGGCAAGACAACAACAACCCGCTTAATTGCCCATATTGCTAAAATGGTAGGTAATAGAGTTGGATACACCACGAGTGATGGAGTTTATATCCAAAATAGATTATTAATGACCGGGGATTGTACAGGTCCAGCCAGTGCCGAATTTGTATTAAAGGACCCAACTGTTAATTTTGCTGTTCTAGAATGTGCAAGAGGAGGATTATTACGTGCAGGTCTCGGTTTTAAAAAATGTGATGTTGCAATCGTCACTAATGTTGCTGCTGATCATTTAGGCTTAAAAGGAATTCACACTATTGAACAACTGGCAAGAGTAAAAGGGGTTGTTCCTGAGACAGTTCTACCGGATGGATACGCAATATTGAATGCCGATGATGATCTGGTATATGATATGCGAAGAAGTTTAGAATGTAATGTGGCCCTATTCTCTATGGATGAAAACAATCCTCATATAAAAGCTCTTCAACGCAAAGGAGGTATCACAGCTATCTATGAAAATGGATATGTTACTATTTGTAGAGGAGAATGGAAAATGAGAGTTATGAAGGCCGAAAATATTCCACTTACCTATGGAGGTAAAGCAAAATTTATGATCCAAAATGTTTTACCGGCCATTATTGCGGCAAATGTCCAGGGAATTAGCATCGAAGATATGAAAGCAGGACTGGAAACCTTTATACCGTCAGCTGCTCAAACACCCGGGAGATTAAATTTATTCGAATTTAATAACTTTTCAATATTACTGGATTACGCTCATAATCCTTCAGGAATGAGAGCACTACAGAATTTTACAAATGAATTAGAGGCAACTGTCAAGGTTGGTATTATTGCAGGTATTGGAGACAGGAGGGTTGAAGACAACAATGAAATGGGAAGTATAGCTGCTGAGATGTTTGATGAAATAATTATTCGTCAGGATAAACGATTGAGAGGTAAAACCGAAGAAGAGCTTATCAAAATGCTCCATGATGGTATAATGACAAAGGATCCTGATAAAAAAACCACAATTATTCCTTCAGAAAAAGAGGCGATCAACTTTGCCGTAAAAAATGCAATAAAGGGTTCACTTATAATATTGTGCAGTGATGTTG
>DAOUPU010000047.1 GCA_030625995.1 Flavobacteriaceae bacterium | reverse complement strand
CTCCCACCACTTTAGACCTCCTGCCTCTAACACCACCTACCAAAGCCCCGATTGCCGCACCTTTTCCAGCATCTCCGGCTATAGCACCAATAGCTGCACCACCAGCTGCTCCTCTTGCCGCTCCTCCAACAGCTCGTCCATCAGGTGATCTATCCACTGTGGCA
The DNA here is from genome assembly GCA_030625995.1 of Flavobacteriaceae bacterium. GTDB lineage: Bacteria > Bacteroidota > Bacteroidia > Flavobacteriales > Flavobacteriaceae > Lutimonas. The sequence goes on along the minus strand of DAOUPU010000047.1, from coordinate 13,767 downwards.
CCTTGTACTACGGGAGGGTTTAAAGGGTCATATCCCGTTTGATTGATAGCCCATTTATAACAGACCATTTCATCTGCATCCTGTGTCACTTGAGTTTGATTATTGGCGGGGAACACATAGAGACTCCCAAACTCATAGCCATGTCTTGTGCACTTATCTTTTGAGCACTCATACTTATAATCCCAATCAATACAACTAATGATAGTTCATACATATCTTAATATTTATGTTTTCAAAACTACAAAATTTTAGTTCAAGAAAATTTCCTAAATAATAATTTAATCAGATGTTTTTATAGTCTATTTATTGGAAAGAGGATGGATGACCTTCAATTAATGATGGTCTGAATTTTTATAATGCTCTTTAATTAGATCTCTACCGAAATCCCCATCAAAATTTCTCCAAACACTGTGTATATGATTTGCATTATTTTGTGTATTGTCTAATTCAATTAAGAAGCTCTTCCCTTGAACTTTATAGTAATGTGGCTCCTTAAGTTTTGTTTTTCCTGCCCAGGAAAAATGAATGTCCTGAAGCTCTTCGGTCCTGATTATATTCATCCTGGCATTTTCCAATATTTCTGGCATCGATGAAATATATTGACGAATTAATTTAAACAAAATTCTTTGTTGCATATCACTCATTTTGGAGGCAGAGAGGCCTTCTATATTCCCTGGTTCTATCTTTGTTTTGTTCCCTGAAATGATATCATCAAGTGCACTATCGCTCAAAATAGCTTTTGCTCTCTGATCCTTATCCAATGAATTAACCAGCTCTAATGCAATATCCTCTTCATTTTTCAAGAATCTTTTGTCTTTATAGATTGCAGGAGAAGCACCATGAAACATTGGAACATAAGAAATATCAGTTCCATCTATAGTGAAATTCAAGGAGAGATGATGACCTTCAAAACCCCAACCCCAAGGTTTTTCCTTATTCGGAGTACCATAGAAAGTTACATAATAGAGACCTGTGTCGCGCATCGCTGAATTATTCTCAAGATCATTTAGTATTCCTTCTGCCTCTATGGCTTCATTTGTCTTTTTATATCCATTTCTATTTAAGTAGGTACGCAATAATTTTTGCAATAAATCCCTTTGCTCAACATTTAATTCCTTTAATGGAATACCTTCACGACTATACATGGTAGAAGGAAAAAAATGCCATTTTGTTCTATTCTCATCTTCAAAATTGACAATGGCTTTTTGCTTTTGAGAATCAGATAGGGACCCCAAAAATTGATTGGCAACCTTTTCGGTTTTTGAATTTTGAGCGTAAGCAATGCCAATAAAAAAAAGGGTAAGAAACAAAATCGAGAAGTTTTTCATGATCATTAAGTTTATTTAATTATTCTGTCGGCTCTAATTGTGTGTCAATAGTTAATGATAGCCAATTTTCCAGCGTGTTTACTATTTTATCATAGTCCTGCTTGTCCATATTTCTTATTCTTGCGTTATAATGGTGTTTCCCATCCATAAAAAACCATACGGAATTTTCATTTTTAATCGGAGGTACAGCAGTCGAAGACCATGTATCTGCAGCGCCATTAATATAAATAAATTTATTGGTATTTGATTTAAGCCATTTGTTTACTCCTTTCAACAGGGTGTCATCAAAAGTAACATTTATTTTATTCGGGGTTAAGGCTGCAGAGGGATATGGTTCTAGTGGTAACGCCATCAGTAAGTCTTTGAAATTGTTAGTCTCATAACCATAATATCCCATTTCTTCAGCCGACTGATAATAATGGGATCCATATTTTGCTATTATAGCATCACTAAAAAATGTTATATTGGAAACGGCAATAAAATGATCGAGCATTTCATTTAAAGAATCCGTACTATCAGGAATATCATTACAACTAATTCCTGATTGCCAAAATGAAAATGAGTACTCAAGAACTGCATATTCAAATGCTTCATCTATAGATAAATAGGTGTATTCAGCGCCAGCCCCTTTACTGTAATAATTCAAAAGTGGCAAAAACTTATCACGATTCTGAAGTAATTTTCTTTGATAAGAAATTATATCATTTCTACATTCATCACTACCGGTTGTATTCAGAAAGTGATAGATGCGTTCGTCTTCATAAGCATTGTTAATCGGAGCAACATAAGGCACACTGAGGTCAACATCATTTGGATAAAAGTAACGATAAAAAACTGTAGTTGCACCTCCCTTACTAATACCTGTACTGATCCATTTTCCTTTATAAATTTTCTTAAATAGTTGGTTAATATGATGGAGATCTGCTGATGCCTGCTTTAAATTGAGATAGTTATAATCTAAAGAATCCGGTTTACTATCGCCAAAATAACGGTGCTCTACGTCTATCTGATTTGCATCCAATAATTTTGAGATCTCATAAATAGAACTGCTTTTTCTATCATAGCCCTGAGTAATAATTACCGTTGGTTTTTTAAAACCTTTATGAGACAGATACACTTTTTGATAAAAATATCCATTGGCAGGTTCTGAGTGATCAATTGGTTGCTTTATTTGCAATTCATAGGTTTGTTCATAACCATCATTCGTATTGATCTTTTTAAAAATAACATCAGGTAATTCAAATAACAGATCTTCAAGATTCTGAGATTCAATTGGTGTAAACTGAAATAAAATTAGAAGTAGGAATAGAAATGATTTTTTCATACGTTTAAAATTTTGTAATTATATGATATTAAATTAATTAAAAACCTACCTACCTGTGGGTGGGTTTATTCATGTTCGTTTCATTAAAATTGATATTGTTATCGGAATAGACAGTTAAAGTAATCTTCCCTAACCGTATTAATTATTTATTTTTTTCAAGCCATTCTAAACGGCGTTGATCGGGAAGATGAGTGATCTTGAAATCTTCAAAAATAGCTTCAAAGCCATCACCATCAGGGCTTGCAGCCATCATTCCGATCATAGCCGGTTCCTGTTGTGGAAAATATGCCAAATTACTCATTACATACTTTTTACCGTCCAGGGAATAGAAGATTTCAACAGCATCTATTCTTCGTATAGCCTTAATCCATATAGAACCGGGCTTTTCCTTTAAGGCTATAACGCTCCAGCTACTATATTCATTCGTGGATACCGTGCTAAAATTATAGATGCCATCAACATATTCAATCCCTGTTTTAATCCAATGTTTTTCATCTATTCTCAACATCAGCCCCATTTGATCATAACGAGTTTTATAGTCCCCTGTGATCTTGACCTCTACCTCGAATTCACCTCCTCTTGTGGTATAGTAGAACGGACCATCATCAACCGTAAAACCATAATGCGTAATGCGCCAATAATCCGATTGCGGAGTAACATCCATTTTTAATTTATTGTCTTGAATGTTCCATTTTGATGGTTCGTTAAACCATTGCATTCCAGTTAATTCCTGTGCTTTTGCATCATTATAAAGAAGTATTCCTATGAGAATTCCAAAAAATTGTTTCATTGATTAAGTTTTAATTATTTACTTTTTGTACGAGAGAAAATAGATTAATATCAACACGAATATAATCATTTATCTATTAAAATTATAGGATTGGAGAACATAGGATACGTACTGAATTATTAAGGAATAAAAAAGAGAATATTAATACATATATTAAAAGTAGTTTAGTATTTTTGTTGCGCTTAAAATTCAATTAAAAATGCCTGCAATAAAAGAGTTACAAGATTTTACAAGTCAAGTAAGAAGAGATATTATTAGAATGGTACACGCTGTTCAGTCCGGGCACCCGGGAGGTTCCTTAGGCTGTACCGAATTTCTAACCGTTCTCTATCAGGAAATCATGGATTACTCCAACGATTTCAACATGGATGGGAAGGGTGAAGATCTATTATTTGTATCTAACGGTCATATTTCTCCGGCTATTTACAGTGTGTTGGCACATAGCGGGTTTTTTCCGGTTGAGGAACTTGCAACATTTAGAAAATTGAATTCTCGTTTGCAAGGACATCCTACTACAAATGAAGGATTACCGGGCATTAGAATCGCCTCCGGATCTTTAGGTCAGGGTTTATCTGTGGGTATCGGTGCAGCTCAGGCGAAAAAATTAAATGGCGATAAACATCTGGTTTATACCTTGCATGGTGATGGTGAATTTCAGGAAGGACAAATTTGGGAAGCTTTGATGTATGCTGCCGGCAAAAATGTTGATAATTTGATTGCTACTGTCGATTATAATCACCAACAAATTGATGGTCCAACTAAAGAAGTGATGCCACTGGGCGATTTGAGAGCTAAATTAGTAGCCTTCGGATGGGAGGTCTTAGATGTTAATAAAGGAAATGATATTGAAAGAATTATTATATGCTTAAAGAAGGCCAAAGAAAAAACAGGCAAAGGAAAACCTGTTTGTATCTTACTTCATACAGAAATGGGCAATGGTGTTGATTTCATGATGCATACACATGCCTGGCATGGTAAGGCGCCTAATGATGAGCAATTAGAAATTGGATTAAATCAGAATCCGGAAACCTTAGGCGATTATTAAAGGTTAAAAAAAAGGGGTTATTTGTCTATTTATGACACTTATTCTTTTACAAAATCTTTATAATTAACGTATCGATTGAATATTTCAATTATATAATTATAAGGTTCGCTTCCTCTGGCATAACCATATTCAACAACTTCGTCATTATAATATTCTGATTTCGAAAGGTTTAAAACGAAAACATCAACTCCATTATCCCAAATTAAGCTGTCCTTATTAAATTTTTTTGCCAATCTTTGTGCATCTCTTACATGTCCGTAACCGCAATTATAAGATGCCATAGCAAATTTAATACGTTGAATTGAATCAGGAATATTATCCCAGTAACCATACATTCTTTTTAAATACTTTGTTCCCGCCCGTATATTCTGATCAGGATCATGAACATCTGTAACACCCAGTTCTTTAGCCGTTGCAGGCATTAATTGCATAAGGCCTTTTGCACCAGCCCAGGATTTATTATCATGTTCAAACATAGATTCCTGATAGATCAATGATTTTACAAGTACCCAATCCCATCCTAAAGTTTCTGAGTATTTTTTAACCATATCATCATATTTACTTATTTTTCCCGAACTGCTCGTGAAGTATTCACTGGTTACCCTTTTCTTGAATTGTCTTCTATTTTCAAAATATTTCTTATAAATAATATTGTAATCCGATTTTTTTTTAATAGTGCCAAGTGCTGTATTAATTGTATCCAATAGATCCGGTGAAGACTTTCTAACGGCCCATGCCAGTCTTTGGGAGAGGCTAAGTGGTGTACTAACATCTATATCCGGGTATGAACTTGTATAAACATTTGCAATATTATTATCGGCTACCGTATATTTTATTTTACCCTCCGCAACCATTTTTATAGTTTCTTCATCTGTCAGCTCTCCCGATAAAATATTGATATAGATTGTATCGCCTAGTTCTTCGGAGAGTCCAACCAAATTAGAATAATAAGAAGACTCTTTTCTAACAGATACCGTATCACCAAGAATATCCACAACATCAGTGGCTAATTGTTTTTTAATATTGTCTAAGGTCATTTTTCGCCAATTTGCAGGTTTTTTTTGTACCAGAGATTGATGGGTTATTAAATAAGGGTTGGTAAAACTTACTATTCCCTTCCTGTCATTTGTAATTGTAAAGCCCAGGGCAATGATATCACCATCACCTCGGTTCAGCATAGGAATTACGGAATCAACATTTCTGGCTATGACTATTTCTAAGTCCACGTCAATATATGTTGCCAAACGCTCTAGCATTTCATATTCAAAACCCATTGTTTCTCCTCTATACAAAAAATATCCGGTTGGTGAATAGGTGGTAATAGCTCTTAGAACCCCGGCTTTTTTAATGTCGCTCAAGTCAAACTGAATTGGCTCTTCAATAGTTGGCAATTTGACTTCCTTCTTATTTACATCACTTTTACAATTTAAAAAAGTGAATAAAATACCTAACAATAAAAAAGGTTTTACAAAATAAAAATACCTTATTTTTATAATAGATCTCATTTCCAACATAGCAATATAATTTGATTAATAATAAATATTGATCGTTATAATAATATTCTCCTAAGTTATTTCTAATTATCAATTTAGGAGATTTATAACCAAATCTAAGTCAAATAATCAATAAAACAAAATTATCTAATGGCTGTGAATTTATCTCTTCCTAAAATGAAGTGCTGCCATACGATACTGGAGCAGGAGTAGTAGTTAGTTTTTTTAAACGATATTTTTCGTCTTTTTCTAAGCATTCCGGGAAGATGATTATAAAAACTAAAATGTGCTTTTATAATTGCCCAAGTGTGAATAGGACGCAATTCAATTACAAATTTTATTCCTGCAATGCCATCAAGCAATAGTCTCAGCAGTACAACAAAAAATAAAAATCTTTTTGGCACATTCTTGCTAATAGTGTATAAACTATTTCTAAAATTTAAAAATGTTTTGCGAGGGTTGGTTTCTCTTAATGTTGCACCTCCTATATGAAAAACGGTTGATGAACCGACATACTGTATGTTAAAACCCTCATTTTGAATTCGCCAGCACAAATCTATTTCCTCCTGATGTGCAAAATACTCCTCATCAAAACCATTCATCTCATGGTACACCTTTGATCTAATAAAAAAACAAGCTCCGGTTGCCCAAAATATATCACAGGTATTATCATATTGATTCTCATCGGTTTCCAAACTCATAAATATTCTTCCTCTGCAATAAGGGTACCCCATAAAATCAACAAATCCACCAGCCGCACCTGCATATTCAAATTTTGATTTGTTTTTATAATCTAACAGCTTTGGTTGAATAACAACCGTATTTAGATTATTCTTAAATTGATCAATAATAGGTTCTAACCAACCCTTTGTTACTTCAATGTCAGAATTCACCAAGGCATAAATATCTGCATTAATATGTTTTAAAGCATCATTATATCCCTTAGCAAAGCCTCCATTTATCTTATTCCTTATAATTTTAATTTCAGGAAAATTTGATTCTAAAAAAGGTATGGAGTCATCCGTAGAATTATTGTCAGCCACATAAATATCTGCTTCAGCACTACTGAATTTTAGCAAAGTGGGAATGAATTTTTCAAGTAAAACACGTCCGTTCCAATTTAAAATGACTATTGCTACTTTCAAGAATTTGATGGGTTTTTTAAATGTGGTACAAACATAAACTAAATGAACGTTTTAGCATATTAAAAATTTACTAAATTTAAGAATATTGGGCTAAATCCTCTAAAAACACGTATCGTTTATTTTGATGATCCAACTTACTATAAAAGTGTTGAATTCCATTGGTCACTACGAGAAAATTTGCATTCAATTTAAGATTATATCTTGCTATTTGATCGAAGGTGTCTTGAGAAATCTTAATATTTGGAGACTTACATTCCACAATTATATCCGGTTGCCCCAGCTTATCAAAAACTAGAATATCCGTTCTCTTAATCAAACCATTGTATTTCAACTGTTTCTCAATTGCTATAATTGATTTTGGGTACTTTTTATCCATGATAAGATAATGTACAAAATGTTGTCTGACCCATTCTTCCGGAGTTAATACAACATATTTTTTACGTATAATATCAAAAATATAAAGCTTATTTTCTTTATTTTTGATTTTGAATGAATACTTTGGAAGATTCAATTGTACCATTGGATAAATATACAATTAACATTATTAAACCCGGGTTATGTATTAGAATTTTGTAGTGAGGTTTGAAACTATAATAAAATATGACATTTTGTAGTTTCAAGACGTAATAAATTTTCTAATACTTAAGGCGGGTTAAATCACCACTTATACCTCTTCTATGAATAGGATGAATCAAATCGTTGATGAAATAACTTCGGGTAACCCGAAACCAATTTATTTTTTGATGGGTGAGGAGGCTTTTTATATAGATAAACTCTCCGATTATATAGAAAATAATATCCTTACTGAAGAGGAAAAAGGGTTTAACCAAATGATTCTCTACGGAAGAGATGTTGAGATAGAGGATATTATTGCAAATGCAAAAAGATATCCGATGATGTCTGAAAAACAAGTTATCATCGTTAAAGAAGCACAGGATCTCTCCAGGGTTATTGAAAAATTATCTGCCTATGCAGAAAATCCACAGCCCACAACAATCCTTGTAATTTGTTATAAATATAAAACACTGGATAAGCGAAAAAAATTGACCAAGCTTATAGCAAAAAATGGATGCCTGTTCGAAAGTAAAAAATTATACGATAACCAAGTCGGTGGCTGGATAGGAAATGAATTGAAAGAAAAAGGGTATACCATAGAGCCAAAGGCTAATCAAATGTTGGTTGAGTTCTTAGGTAACGACTTGTCAAAAGTCATGAATGAGTTGAATAAATTGACTCTTATTCTACCGGTTGGAACAACAATATCTGCAAATGACATTGAAGAAAACATTGGTATTAGCAAGGATTTTAATTACTTCGAATTACAAAAGGCAATAGGAGAGAACGACGTAGTGAAGGCAAATAGAATTGTAATTTATTTTGCTCAAAACCCTAAGAGTAATCCACTTGTTCTAACCATTTCCATGTTGAATAATTATTTTACCAAATTACTCTTATACAATGGATTAAAGGACAAAGGCAGGATTAATGCATCCAAAGTGTTGGGAATAAATCCATTTTTTGTAAACGATTATGAAGTGGCAGCCAAAAAATATCCAATGAGAAAAGTAGCACAAATTATCTCTTTTCTACGTGATGCAGATGTTAAAAGTAAAGGAGTAGGGGCAACGAATTTACCACAAGGAGATATTTTAAAAGAATTGATATTTAAAATTATGCACTAATTTTTCTTCTTGTAAAAATAGAAGATTCAAGGATGTCAGATACCATAGACCAAGGATATAACTTTATGCCAGGTAATTTCTTTCTCCAAAAATGGCGCTTCCAACTCTAATCATATTACTGCCATTTTTTATGGCAATTTGATAATCGCCACTCATCCCCATAGAAAGTGTATCCAGATCTATCATTAAAGAGGAATTTAACTTATTAAAAAAAGTGCTGAGCGACTTGAATTCATCACTTAATTGTTCTACATCGTTAGTAAAGGTCGCCATACCCATTAAACCAACAACCTTTATATTTTTCAAATCTTTAATTTCGTTCGTTTTTAGTATTTCAATAATTTCCTTCTCATTCAATCCAAATTTAGAATCTTCCTGAGCGATCTTTACCTGTAAGAGACATTTAATAACCCGATCATGCTTTTTTGCCTGTTTGTCAATTTCAATTAATTTTTCAAGGCTATCTACGCCATGGATCATATCAACAAAATGCGCCATATGTTTTATCTTGTTTCTTTGCAAATGCCCGATCATATGCCATTGAATGTCCTTAGGTAATTCGTTATATTTATTGACCATCTCCTGTATCTTATTTTCACCAAAGACTCTTTGTCCGGCATCATAAGCTTCTTGGATATCTGATAGAGGTTTTGTTTTTGATACCGCCACCAATTGGACATTGGAAGGTAAAGATTTAATTAATCGATCAAGTTTCTCTTTTATAAACATTAGCTTATTGATTTTGATTTCCATTTAATTCAAAAATGGTTAGACCAGTTCGCAGTTTAGGCTCTATATAAGTACTTTTTGGTGGCATGGTGAGATTATTATCCGCAACAAGTTTTAGTTGATCGATAGAAATAGGAAAAAGCCCAAATCCTACTTCATATTTCCCGGTATCCACTTCGCTCTTAATTTGAGTTGGGTTCAATATTTCAGGTTTATAAGAAATTCTATCATCATTTGTCAGATCAGTAATACCTAATATTGGATCTAAAACAGTTTTATACAATATCTGAGAGTCCAGATCTTCCAGGGCATTGCTAATTTTGTATCCTGTTTTTCTCAGATATAATTTATAAAATTCTCCATCCAAATACATACTAAAGTGATGTTTTTTTGTTGGTTTATAAAGCTTTACTCCTAAATTTTCAATTCTAAAACGCACATCCAATCTCATCAAATATTCTTCTTTACTCAAATTATTTAAGGTGCTAACAAACCTGTTAAACGAAGAAATATTCAAGTTCGACTCAGGAATTAAATAGCTCATAAAAAAATTATGAGGCTTACCTTCACTCAGGGATGTATTTTGTTCCTTATTCAATTTATCAGCTAAAAATAACGATGAGGCCGTTCTGTGATGCCCATCAGCAATATAGACAGAATCCATTTTATCAAACTCCTTTTCTATTGCTAATATATCTTCCTTATCTTCTATCAACCAAAGTTGGTGGGTTCTGCTTTTGTTCGTAGTAAATTCATACTCCGATCTTCTTAATTTATACTTGTGATATATTGCCGTTATCAAATCGTTGTCAGGATAGGTAATGAGTACAGGCTCAGCGTTAAACCCAGTGATGTTTAAATAGTTGCCAAATAATTCTTCACGATTCTTTAAGGTCTTTTCATGTTTCTTAATAACATCATTCTCATAATCTGCTAAACTGGCTAGCGCAATAATTCCCCAAAAAGTTTGATGCCCGTATGTTTTTTCATGTAAATAGAAAAGAGGCTCGCTATCGGATTTGAAAATATTATTTTCTTTAAACTCAATAAACCTATTATACACCATTTTAAAGCGCGTCTTACCCTTTACTCGTTTTTTGAATTTAAAACCAGGCCTTAAGATATGGAGGAAAGAGAAAGGGTTAATATTGAGTATGCTTTTTAGTTCTTTCTCTGTATAAATATCATAAGATCTTGTAGTTACCAAAGAAACTTTATCTCTGGTTGGTCTTACTGCTCTAAAAGGTTTAACTAATGTCAATGTATATTCTTTATATTTATTAAAGCAAAAATAGAGATTTATTGTTAGTTTAAAACCATAATTATAAATACATTAAATATTTACAAAACAACTATAAATAACTGCTCCTGCCGAAGCAGGAGCAGTTATTCAATTTAATTATTCATACCTATTGTCTTAGCCTAAAATATCAATTATTTGAGAGGCAAGTTCTTCTCCTATTCTCGCTTGTGCTTCCAGGGTTGCTGCACCAATATGTGGAGTTAATGAAATATTTCTATTCATTAGTAAAGGTATTTCAGGGGTAGGTTCACCTTCAAATACATCTAATGCCGCATTTGATATTTTACCACTCTCAATTGCCTTTACAAGAGCGACTTCATCAATAACACCTCCTCTGGCAGCATTGACTATACCCGCACCATCTTTCATCATATTGAATTCCTTGGTTGAAATTACATAATCTTCTTGAGCAGGAACATGTAAGGAGATAAAATCCGACTGTTTCAATACATCTGCTTTGGAGATTGTTTTAAATGCAAAATTAACCTTCTGTCCGTCAAAAAATTCAAGTTCAACATTAGCAGAGTCGATGAACGGATCAAAAGCAACAACTTTCATTCCAACACCCAAAGCAATTTTTGCGGTAGCCTGACCAATACGTCCAAATCCAAGAATACCCAATGTTTTACCTTTAAGCTCAATTCCTTTTGCATATGCTTTTTTCAAATCCTTAAATTTAGTATCTCCTTCCAAGGGCATATTTTGATTCGAATCATGTAAAAAACGTACAATTCCAAAAAGGTGGGCAAAAACTAATTCAGCCACAGAGTGTGAAGATGCCGCTGGCGTATTTATTACCTTAATGCCTTTGCCTCTGGCGTATTCCACATCAATATTATCCATTCCAACACCACCTCTTCCGATGATCTTTATAGATGGACAATTATCAATGATATCTTTTCTAACTTTCGTTGCAGATCTAACTAATAATACATCAATATCATTATCATTGATATAATTAACCAACTCCTCCTGGGCAACGGTTTTTAGAATTACTTCAATACCTGCTGCCTCTAAAGCTGCAACTCCTGTTGTTGCGATCCCATCATTTGCTAAAACTTTCATTTTTCTATTTAATTTAATAATTATAATTTTTTCATAATATCAACCAATACCTCAATACTTTCGATTGGCATGGCGTTATATATACTGGCTCTAAAACCGCCCACCGATCTATGTCCCTTTATTCCGTTTATTCCTGCTTCCTTACACATTGCATCAAAGTGATCTTTTTTCGTTAGCTCCTTAAGTAAAAAAGTTACGTTCATATTCGACCTATCCTCTACAGCGGCAGCACCTTCGAAAAGTGGATTCCTGTCAATTTCGTTATACAACAATTCAGCTTTTGCATTATTTAATTTTTCTACTGCTTCAATTCCACCTAAGTCCTTTAGCCATTCAAGAGTCAACATGGATACATAAACCGAAAATACAGGAGGTGTATTGAACATGCTTTCTTTGTCGATATGAATTTTATAATCTAACATGGAAGGAATTTGACGATTGGTATTTCCTAAAATATCATCTTTTATTATGACAAGTGTTGCACCTGCCGGACCCATATTTTTTTGTGCTCCCGCGTAAATCAAGTCAAATTGAGAGAAATCAAGTTTTCTAGAAAATATGTCGGAACTCATATCACAAACTAATAGACCATCCGTTTTTGGGAATTCTTTAATTTGAGTACCATATATTGTATTATTACTTGTACAGTGAAAGTAATCCACATTACTCGGTATTTTGAAATCTTTTGGTATATAGTTATAATTTTTATCTTTAGATGAGGCTACAACTTCAACTTCACCCAGTAGTTTAGCTTCTTTTATTGCCTTTGAACTCCAGGCACCGGTATCTAAATAAGCTGCTTTACCATCCTTTTTCATCAAATTATAAGGAACCATTAAGAATTCTAAACTTGCACCACCTTGCAAAAACAGTGCGGTGTACCCTTTATCTTTTAAATCCAGAAGTTCTAGCGCCAAATCCGTCGCCTTGTCCATTACTGCCACGAAATCAGAGCTCCGATGAGATATTTCTATTAATGACAAGTCAATATTATTAAAATTTAATACTGCTTGTGAGGCTTTTTTTAATACGTCCTGAGGCAAAATACAAGGTCCTGCACTAAAATTATGTTTCTTCATTATAGTGGTTTTTATAATTGCAAAATTGTGGATTTTCTTTTATATAATTACTATAAAATTCATAAAATTTACATTAATTTTTTACATAAATCACAAGAATTTTAAGAACCATTCAATCGATTTTAACGAATGATCGACATAATGATGCTGATAAATTTTTATTATAGGTAATAGATATATTAAGAAGAGAGCTCTTCTATGATTTTATCTCATGTAATTACCTGAATATCTATCTTTTACAATAAGTTTATGTGATTATCAAATTTATGTCATCAAGATTGATTTGACGCCACTGAGCTTCAAAATTTCGATGGTCTATACTAGTATCTCTCATTTTCTTATCATCCATTAGCGGATATGAAAACAATAAGCCAAAGCTTTTATGCTATTTTTAAAATGTTGATTCTACTAAGAAAAAGAATTATTTATTACTTAGGCACCAAAGTAATACAAGGTATTATCATTTCCTCTAAAGAAATACCTCCGTGTTGATAGGTGTTTTTATAGTATTTAACAAAATGGTTATAATTATTAGGATAAGCAAAAAACAGATCTTCTTTAGCAAATATAAAGGAACTGCTCATGCTTATGGTTGGTAAATAAACATCTCTGGGATTTCTAACCGCATAAACATCTTTATCATTATAACTCAAACTTTTTCCGGTTTTGTAGCGTAGGTTTGCACTGATGTTTTTATCACCTATTACTTTTGTTGGATGCTTGGTATTAATTGTGCCATGATCTGTGGTTATTATCAACTTTAAACCCATATGTTGTGCTTCCT
>DAOUPU010000112.1 GCA_030625995.1 Flavobacteriaceae bacterium | reverse complement strand
GGCATTAAAAACAAAAAAAAAGCCCATTATAAAACAGGCTCTCTTTTTAATAATAGTTATTATTGAACAATAGTTTCTCATTATGGTCAAGAACTACTTAGTTAAACAAATCATGGAATCATTTCCAATTGAGGGTCTATGACATATTCGTTTCCATTGACACGAATTGTGACGCTATAATTTTCTGTTATTGTTGCACTAGTATTATCCTGTTTAATTGCACCAATAACTTCCCCAGTACCATTATCCAGATATTCATTGTACCATAATATTTCGGAATCGTGATCCTCTTCTTTTATTGATATCTTTGTTATGGCTACTGGAACATCAACATCTCTCCCTTTGCCATTAGAACACCAACCTATTCCGATCAAGTGTATTTTTTTTCCGCGATTTACTTTCGATTTAAATTGATTACCAGGTCCCGATCCGCCTCCTCTATTATCTGAGAACCTTACCTTATCGTTTTTGTTACCCTCGTTTATGTCACAAATATCTACTCTTACATAGATACTAGTATCTCTTGGATTTCCCATAATTTTAAATTTAGATTATTAATACTAATTATTTAATCATGTTCAAATTATATACTACCAGTTTCACTTACATGTGTTAGTCAATTACAGTAGACTTAACACCTTCACACTCTGTACTTACCCCAATAAAATTATAGATCAATCTAAGTTAGAACAAATAATTAATATGGGCAAATAACTTTGTCCCAAACTGGTCATTTTATGTCCGAAACCTATCTTTTATTTACCGAAGGCGGTTTTAAAGGCCTATTTCTGTGGTGTTTAGATTCATTCTAGATTAAATTGTGTTGTATGTATGTGAGAGAAACCGTGTAATGAACCTAAAGATAAAGTTTAAGTTAATTCCCATTCTTTTCTATCTCCAAACGACGAAGTCGCTTAATTTACTTAGCTAATATCAGTTTCAAAACTAAGAATGGAATTCAGAACAAAATGCACAAAATTACGGTGTATGATCGCTTTTTAATATTAATTATTAACATACCTAAAACCATACAAAATATAACAATATGACTCAATCAAAGCTGCAATAAACAGCCTTGAAAATTTCTGCATCACATATTTTTTTTATTAATACCATTTGTTAACTTGCAATTATAATTTTTGAAAATAGTACTAATCCTAATCACTATGAAGAAATATCTAACCGTTCTTATCGTAGTCCTATTTATTATAGTTCCACATTTTATTTTTTCACAAGAAAAAAAGCCTAAGGTAGCTTTGGTTTTGAGTGGTGGTGGTGCAAAAGGCCTTGCGCATATTCCCACTTTACAAGCTCTTGATTCACTGGGTATTGTACCTGATCTGGTTATAGGAACCAGTATGGGTAGTATTGTTGGAGGATTATACGCCATGGGATATTCAGGAGATAGTATTGCGTCGATTGTGAAGGATATCGATTGGGATGTGATTCTCGGAGGTGCTATTTTTCTGAAGGATGTTGGTGTGGAAGAAAAGGGCCAATTCAAAAAGTATCTGATCGATCTGGATCTGGTAAAAGGGAAACCAAAGTTAAGCGATGCTTTATTGAAGGATCAAAAGCTAAGGGAATTTATTACTTCCTTAGTTTATCCTGTTTATGATGTAAATGATTTTGATGACCTTTCGATTCCGTTTAGAGCGATGACAACGGATATTGTGAATGGTGAAGAGGTACTGCTCGCGGAAGGCAATCTGGGTTTAGCAATGCGAGCGAGCATGTCTATACCGGGGGTTTTTAAACCTATTCCTTATAAAGATGTACTGCTCGTTGATGGTGGCGTACTTAATAATTTCCCGACAGACGTTGCCAAAAATATGGGAGCCGATATCATTATTGGTAGTGATGTAGGTGGCGGTATGGCACCAAAAGAAAAACTCGATAATATTGCATCTCTCCTTTTTCAGGCATCTATGTTGACCAGTAATCTGAAAGACCCTGTAAATAGAAAACTCTGTGATATTTTGATTGATCACGAGCCTCATTTAACTTATTCTACGGGAGATTTTGCAAAAGGAAATATACTTTACGAAGAGGGAAAAATTGCTACTAATCAAAACATGGATAAATTAGTGGCCCTGGCTGAAAGGTTAAAAAACTTCGATCAAAGAACAAATAAAATACCTGATACAAAAGATGAAGTCATTTTGGATTCTATTATCTACAAGGATATTAGTGAAGCTAACCTCGATCTCGTAAAATCCAGAACAAACATCCAACCCAATAAAAAATATTCTTCAGATGATATCATCGCCGGTATTGACCGGGCCATGGGGACCAATCTTTTTAGTCAAATTACATATACGCCGATGTTCGAAAAAGATAAAGTAAGTTTGGAGTTGATTGGATTAGAGCACTCAAAACATCAGGTAAAGGGTTCCCTACATTATGATAATTATCGAGGTGTTGGTTTAGTTGTGAATTATACCGGAAGAAATATTATTGGACAAGCCTCTCGATTCCTCTTTACTGTTGACATAGCACAACAGCCTCAATTTAGATTACAATACAAGAAAAATTTTGGGGAGCAAAAAGAATGGTGGTGGATTTCAGATATGCAGTATTCGTTTTTAAAAAATAGAATCTTTGTACAAGGAGAAGTAATTGATGCAATGAGATTTAATACTTTTCATTTTGACAACCTGGTGAACAGAAATATAAATTCTTTTAAAAGTTTTGTTGGCGTTGGATTCAAGTATGAAAATGACGTTGTTAGGCCGTTAATAGATTCTGATATAGACGATAATGTATTATTACTTGATCACTATTATTTTAATAATTTGGAAATATATGCACAATATGTATTTAGCGATATGGACAAAGTTTTTTATCCAACACATGGTATTCATTTTCGAGCGAGAGTGGCTCGATCTTTATGGAGTAATGTCGATGCATTATTTCAAGACGATGAGAATACAAGTATAAAAGGTGCAACCAACGGCTTTTCCAAGTTAGGAGTGGATCTTGAAAAAAGATTTAAATTTAATGATAAGATCACTGGTGTAATTGTCGCAAATGCAAATTTTATTTTTGAAGATCAGATCAAATCGGGAGAAGTATCTTTTACCGATTATGGTTTTGGCGCAAAATATTTTTTAGGTGGAAATATACGCAATTCAACAAGAGACAGCCATATCTTTCAGGGACTACACGAAGATGAATTGAATGTAAGTCAATTTATGAAACTTAATCTGGCTGTACAATTTAACCCTGTCAATAAAGTATTTATAATACCCCATTTTAATATTGCTTCCGTTGGCTTTGGTGATTTTGATGATTATTTTGAAGATGCCTTTTCTCCAAGTGGGTCTTGGTCGGATGCAAGTGAAACAAGTATGTTAATGTCGGCCGGTGCAACAATTTCTTACCTGTCCTTTTTGGGGCCTATTGAAATTGATGTATCCTGGATTAACGATGTAGATAGAACCAGAGTGTTTTTTGGCTTAGGTTTGTTCTTTTAAGCTCTGTTTAGTGTTCAGTTTAGTGTTCAGTTTAGTGTTAAGTGTTAAGTGTAAAGTGTAAAATAAATAATGCAGTTCATGGTTTAATTATAACACCTTTTATTTGTATTTAAAATCAGCTTTCAAAATGATGTACGACAAAGAAAAAAATCTAAAGGTGTCGTTTCATTCCAATCTGGAGTACCATAAAATAAAGAAGGATTAAATATTGGTTTGGAAGGTATTGGCCATCTTTTTAATATTCAAGTCTAAAGTAATAATTGATGCAACTGAACTGGGTGCGAGTTATATTACTGAAATCGTCTATATTGCTGGCTTTGGTAGTCAAACTTATTTTAGTTCCAGCATCCAGGAGCTTTTTAACTGCTCTCATTCCATCTACAGATCTCAGTTTGAAAATTTATGATTGGTCTAATAAATAAATTATTCTCCGGATAGGTTCTGTTAAATCTTTTTGACACGAACTGCATTCAAGCCTTTCATTCCTTTTTCAAGTTCAAATGACACTTTATCATTTTCCATGATTTCATCAATTAACCCACTAACATGACAAAAATATTTTTCCTGATCTTCTGTATCTATAATGAATCCAAAGCCTTTGGAAGAATCGAAAAATGAAACTTTTCCATTTCTGATCGGATCATATACTTCATCACTCTCCTCTTTTTTTGGAATACCCAATACAATGCTTTCAGCATCCACTTCCACTTTCATTGAAGGGTCCGGTGGTGTATCGGTTAAATTACCCAAATGATCAACATAGGCGAATTGAATACCCTGTTTGCCTTTTTCTTTCGCTTCAAGCTTCCGGGCTTCCATTTTCTTCCGCTTGTCTGCTCGCTTTTTGAGGCGCTTTTTCTCTTTTTCGCTCTTGTTAAATGTCTGTTGAGATTTTGCCATTCGTATGTTCTAATTTAAGTTTAATATTCTGTTTAAGAGGAGATTAAAATATTATAGATGTTTAGAAAATAATTTTACTAAAAAAATAAATTCTAAATAAGTGTAAAATAAATATAACTCATGGTCAATGTCGATCTCTCAAAACTATTACAAATATAAACTTCCATTTGATTTAATCGTCCTGTAACTACCATTTTTATTGAAAAAAATAATTCAAACCTAATGGGTTGCGCAATAAAACAATCCTTTTAATTGTCACTATTTTAACACATTCCATTTAAATATCTTAGCTATAATATTATAAATTAGATAAATAAGATCCATAGGTATCTTTAAAAGCAAAACCTTTTGTTATTCTTTGTTTGTTTAATTTTTTATATTCTACTAGTGCCCATAGAATGAACTCTTTTAAAAATAATATATCCTTTGCGTCAGTTTCGGGTGCATATGTGGTAATGAGATCATCGAGGGGAGCTATTCTGTTCAAGGCATCTCTATATTCCTCTTCGCTGCCATCATCAAACAATTCAAAGGAGCTTGCATCGAAAAACCATTGGAGTACTTCCTCATAAGGTTCCTTTTCGTTCTCATGCTTTAATTTTTTAATCTCCGGGAAATAATCGACAAACAAAGATTTTGCCGCTGAACCTATCAAATTTTCGGCCACAAAAGCCGCGCCTTCCTGTTCACCTTCGTAAACCAATTCCACTTTTCCGGTAATGGAGGGTACCATTCCCAAAATATCAATAAACCGTATCGTGGTTTGTCTTGCGCCTGAAGCAATACAACGATGCTCTGCCGTACTTAAAAGGTTTTCATATGCAGTAATACTCATTCTCGCACTAACACCACTTTTATTGTCAACATATTCGTTATCCCGTGCCTCGAAGCCAATTTGTTCTACCAGGTCTTTCGCCAGATCCGGAATATGGATTTGACAGGTTCGATCGTTCTGTAATTTTGCCTCTTGAGCCGTTATATTTTTGGCAATTTCTAAATTAATTGGATAATGGGTTAAAATTTGAGAACCAATTCTATCCTTTAATGGAGTAACAATACTACCCCTATTCGTATAATCCTCTGGGTTGGCTGTAAAAACAAATTGTAGATCCAATGGCATCCTAACTTGAAATCCTCTGATCTGTATATCACCCTCTTCCAGAATGTTAAATAGCGCTACTTGTATTCTTGATTGAAGATCTGGCAATTCATTAATCACGAAAATACTTCGGTTGGCTCGCGGAATCATTCCAAAATGGATCACCCTTTCATCTGCATAACTCAATTTTAGGTTAGCTGCTTTAATGGGATCGATATCACCTATTAAATCAGAAATGGTAACATCCGGTGTTGCCAGTTTTTCAAAAAATCGATCCTCACGATGGATCCATTTTATGGGAGTATTATCACCATGTTTGGCTACCTGTTCTTTTCCGAAATAACTAATGGGGGCAAATGGGTCATCATTAATTTCGGAACCATCGATGGCAGGAATATATTCGTCCAGCAATTGAATCATCAATCGCGCCAGGCGCGTCTTCGCCTGACCCCTCAATCCTAGTAAATTTATATTATGTTGCGAAAGTATAGCACGTTCCAGCTGAGGAATCACTGTATTATCATATCCATGAATTCCTGTAAACGAAGGTATGCCATTTTTAATATTATTAATTAAATTGGTTCTGAGTTCTCTTTTGATACTTTGTGGAACATAGGCTGTCTTTCTTAGGTTGCCCATCGTTTTAACTTTAGAGATATTCATTATTGTAATCTTTTTTTTCTATTATTTTCGTAATCATGGAATATCATTTCTCCCAACCCTGTTAAACCAGTATAAATTGCCTTCCCCCTGTTACATTGGGTAAATTCTTCTACAAAAGATTGTAGATAAGGGTCTTGAGCTATCATAAAGGTAGTTATAGGAATATGAAGCTTCCTTGCCTGAGTTGCTTTGTTATAGCATTTTTCCACAATATACTGATCTAATCCATTACTATTCTTATAATATGTACCGTCCGGCATACGCAAACAGCTCGGCTTACCATCCGTGATCATAAATATTTGTTTGTTCGTGTTTCTCTTTCTTCTCAAAAGATCCATGGCCAGTTCTAACCCAGCCACTGTATTCGTATGATACGGTCCAACCTGTAAATAGGGTAAATCCTTTATTTTGATCGGCCAGGCATCATTTCCAAAAACCAAAATATCCAAAGTATCTTTAGGATACCTGGTTATAATTAATTCAGCCAAGGCCATGGCCACCTTTTTAGCAGGGGTAATTCGATCTTCACCATATAAGATCATGCTATGACTAATATCAATCATCAAAACCGTACTCATTTGTGATTTATGATGCGTATCCTCCACTATCAAATCCTCTTCAGTCAGTTTAAAACTATCAAAACCATGATTGATCTGAGCATTTTTTAAACTCTCCGTTATGGATATGTTTTCCAAAGCATCACCAAACCGAAATTCTCTTAGATCACCTGTATGTTCATCTCCCAGTCCACTGCTTTTGGTTTTATGACTACCAGCTCCTTTCCTTTTTAACTTGCCAAATATTTGGTCCAAAGCATTCTTGCGAATGGCTCTTTCTGTTTTTGCGGTTATGATCGTGCCTGGTTTTCCATCCGGTCTTATTTCTTCACGAATAAATCCCTTTTCCTTTAATTCTTCAACAAAATCATCCATTGTATAATTCTCATCTGTTAAGCTATACTCTTTATCCAGTTCTTCCATCCACGAAAGTGCTTCCTCCAAATCTCCTGAAGTATGCGTAATTAATTCGCTAAAGACATCAAAGAGTCTGTCGAAGGGACTTTTTGATTTCTCTTCGTAGGGGCTAAATTTAAATCCTGTTCTGTTACTCTTTGTTGGCATTTACTTCAATTTTATCTATGGTTCACGTATTTTTTATACCTAACCTGCCTATTATTAATGATCTCTAAACCTTTTCAAATATAAGCATTAGTAATAATAAACTCGACTTCTCCATATATCTCAAGAGTTTATTGGAATTTTAGCATCAGCTATTGCATGTTGATAATATGAACATTTATTAGTTTCTTTGTATAAGGTATGCTAAAATAACTTTGCATTGACATTAATTAAACTTTAGAACAATGAAACAAAACGAAATTTTACAAAGACTCAAAGAAGGAAATAAAAGATTTGTATCCGACCGACTGGATGGAAAATTACAAAATAGTGCACAGCGAGAAAAGCTAACCGGTGGACAAGATCCATATGCCATTATACTAAGCTGTGCCGACAGCCGTGTGATACCCGAACTGGCGTTCGATACAGGTTTGGGAGAATTATTCGTAGTACGAGTTGCAGGGAACATTGCAAACACTTCCTCTATCGCTAGTATAGAGTACGCTGTAGCTAATATTGGCAGCCCGGTTATCGTTGTAATGGGACATGAGAGTTGCGGGGC
>DAOUPU010000188.1 GCA_030625995.1 Flavobacteriaceae bacterium | reverse complement strand
TTCCTCAGGTTCACGCCATGTACGGTGGCGATCGCTCGAGAAAAGAAAATCTGGTAGAATATGGTTTTAGATTACCTTCCGCCATGGATAACCGACCTTTAAAATTTGAAGAATTTGAGGTAATACAGAATCAAGTTCTTTTTATTAGTGCAACGCCCGCAGATTATGAGTTAAAATTATCCGAAGGTGTTTTTGTTGAACAAGTTATTCGTCCGACAGGGCTATTAGATCCCGAAATTGAAGTGCGTCCCAGCTTGAATCAAATTGACGATCTGATTGAAGAAATTCAACAAAGAGTGTCTAAGGATGAACGGGTTTTGGTAACAACGCTAACGAAACGTATGGCAGAAGAGTTGACAAAATACTTGACAAGAATACATATTAGATGCCGATACATCCATTCTGATGTAGACACTTTGGAAAGAGTGGAAATAATGCACGATCTAAGAAGAGGATTATTCGATGTTCTTATAGGCGTTAATCTTTTAAGAGAAGGGCTCGATCTGCCTGAGGTTTCCTTAGTGGCCATTTTAGATGCGGATAAAGAAGGGTTTTTGCGTAGCCACAGATCACTTACTCAAACTGTTGGAAGAGCCGCAAGAAATATCAATGGGAAAGCAATCATGTATGCAGACAAAATAACCAGGAGCATGCAACTTACGATTGATGAAACAATTAGAAGGAGAGAAAAACAAATAGCTTACAATACTGAAAATAATATCAGTCCAAAACAGATTCAGAAAGCAATTGACAATACACTTACTAAAAAAGAGATTGCATCCTACCAATATGAATCTGCAAATACAAAAGCTGCGGAACAGGATTTGCAATATTTGAAAAGACCTGAAATAGAAAAACGCATACGAGAGAAAAGAAAAAACATGGAAGCTGCCGCCAAAGCATTAGATTTTTTGATTGCCGCTAAATTACGTGATGAGATCAAAGAGTTGCAGGAGTATTTATAGTAAGTTTTTTATACTATAAAGCACTCATCCATTTTTTTCTAAGAGAAATTTGTTCTGCACTTGCGTCTGGATCAAGAACAAATACATGCTTATCTATCTTTTCTACCATCGTAGATTCAATTTTTAATTTTTGACCATCTCTTTCTAATTCCAGTTGTATTGGCGTTCCCGACTTCTTATCAGGGTAGTTCTGATATATTTTATAAATTGTTTTCATATTGGCCTCTTCTCCGTCTATAGAAAGTAGAATATCTCCTTTTTTTATTCCGGTAGACTCACCTTCTTCAGTAACCTTTTGCATTACTAATTTATCGTTCATTAATCTAAGACGGTAAGGGAACTTAGATTTTGTTTTAGATACCTCACTTTCAATATATTTTATACCAATTTTATTAAAATAGTCCTCAAATGGTAAGGAACCTGCCATCATTACATATTTGTTAAAAAAATCTTCTACCTCTGGAAAGGTTTCTTTAGAAAATTCTTTGAAAAAGGATTTTTCATCAAATGGTCTGTTCGGGCCATATTTTTCTGCTAAGTTGATAATAACTTCTCTTAGGCCAAAATTTCCTTTAGACAATTCTAATAACCTAATATTCAGTAACTCAGCGACTAGCGCTCCTTTCTGATATATATTTCCATAGTTCTTTTGTCCTTCCTCAGTAAAACTAGTTCTGGCCAGTTCAACTAAGGAAATACTGTTGTCATAATAACTTTCACTTTGTTCTGCTTTATTGTGCAATACGAATAAATACTCATCCAAGGAAAGTTGTCCACTTCTGAATAACATCATATTTGCTGCCCACTCAGTTGTACCTTCATATAGCCAAAGATGATCAGAGGTTATAGGAGTTTCAAAATTAAACACTTCGATCACTTCGCTATGTATATTAAGAGGAGTTACGATATGAAAAAATTCATGCGCTGCAATATCCTTTACTCCTTTTGCCATAGTCTCCCAATCATCCTCATGCATGATGTAAGTGGAACTATAAGAATGTTCCCATGCTCCTTCAGATTTATCCTCAAAATGAAATAAGAACGTATAGCGATCTACTGGCAGACCATCAATAAAAAGGCTTGCGGCATTCAACATTTCCTCCATGGAAAGCAAAATTTGATCAGATCTTATCATATCCGTTTTTGAGTATGTATAAATATCCACCAAAGTTCCATCAATGTTGGTAGATGCCTTTGATAACCGACCCAATAAAATAGGCGAATCCACTAAATGATCGAATGTATCCGCACCATAACTTCCAGAACCATTTTTGTTCAAAGCAGTACCCACCACCCATTCTTCCGGATAATTTAATGTAACATTTACGGGATTCGATTGCATACCTTTAAAATATCCAAAAACTCCATGTCCATTGATCAGAACATGGTCCTTTTCAATGGATGTACCACACATTCTGTAAACTCTATTACTGTCAACTTCAGTATCCCATATATCTGATATAGTATATTCAATTCTTGTAATTTTTTTCGGATTATCAAGGAGAAACTGATTTACAGAAATCCGTTCGGTCTTTAATTCTTTACCTTTTTTATTGAAGGCTTTAAAATCATTCACAAATCTGCCAATATCCTGAGTTTGATAGGTCCCGGGTGCAGTGGAAGCAAATTGAAATATATTGTTATCATTGCTCAGATCAGGAGAACTGACCATAACTTTGAAAGTATCCTCCGTAAGATCATTCAGATTGACCTCAAAATTGACAGGATCTGTATTTTGACCAACAAGCCCTGAAATTACAATTAGGCTAGTGATGAATGATAATAAAGGTGATTTTAAAGCAGAAAAAGAATTCATAAATAATTTATTTCCACATAGGACGATAAACAGATATGATTGTTACAATTTAAATTATTCAACTCCGTAAATCGGACATTTCCAAAAACAATAAAACATAAAAATTTAGGTAAAGAACGAGATCATGAATCCAAGAATTATAACATCAGTTCACTGAGAAGATCAGTTCTGAAACAAAAATAAATAATTTTTATAAAAGCTTATTTTGAAATTTTAAATTACCTCATATTAAGTGAAAGTATCTTTTGCAAATCCTTTTCAGAAACCATTAACAATCCGGATTTGGGTAATCTTGTAGTTAATTCCTTCCAGTTTTTGTCTTTTTTAAAAACTTCTTTAAAAATTGGTAAGGCCTTTTCCATATTCTTGTTATTCGCCAAAGCAACAGCTGTCCAATATTTCATTTCTAAATTTTCAGGAAACATTTTTTGAGCGGCACCATATTCTTTTAATGCAGTTTTCATATCATTATGCTCTACTGCCAGATCGCCTTTATTCATATGTTCATAAGCATAATGTACATTTAACAACCTTTCCAGCTCCAACAAAGGCTCTTGATGATCATCTACTCTTATATCAATTGATTTATCATTCCAGGTTTCCATAACTTTTTTACTCCCCACAACAATTAGCGCTGCCGATTGTTTTCCACGGATGTCTCCACCAGCTTTTTGCGCGGCTTGCAATACTTTTAAAACTCTTTCAGCTAATGGCAAACCACTATTCTCTTGATAAGTTTTTGCCATTGCGGGTACTACCTTATCATTAAGCATCATATTGGCCTGAACAGAAAAATTGTCGCCAATGATCTGATTTGCATAGTCAATACACTTATCACCCGTAAATGCCGAAACACTTCCATTAGCATCTAACATGGCTACCTGTCTTACATCTTTACCTCCATCTTGTGCAACTAAATATTCTAAAACTTCCGCAGCACTCTTCCCTTCCTCCATCAGTTTCAATCCATCGGGTCCGTAAGCCGGATTAATAAATGATTGTGTTGCTACCACACCAACCCCGGATTTCCCCCAAGTGACCAAGGTACCTACTGAAAACCAGTGACTTTGAACTCCCACGGCCATTTCTCCTGTTTTGACATCTCGGGCAACAATAGAAAAAGTATGAGCAAATTGATCCAGGTAAACCTGTGAAAATGATGAGTTCGAAATAAAAAGAATACTAAATAGTATGACAACTCTAAAAACTGTTTTTCGCATAATAAATGTCTTTGTTTTGAATAATTTATATTCATGTAGTTAGTAAAAATACAACAACCTCATTTGGCTAGAGCTACACTTTTAATTTATTGTAAAATCTTTAATTTTATCAGATTCTATAATATGTACATCTGTTGTTTTTGTATCGGCAAGATAAATCATTGCGCTGGCAATACTATCAGCTTCTATAGCCCGGTATTTCTTTAATCTGCCAATTAGTAAAAATTGAAAAGAATTAAACATTGCTTTTCCAATACTTTCTCCAATTCGATTTTCTTTTCTTTTTCCAAGAATAAAAGATGGTCTTAATACATAAGTATTCAATATATTTTCTTTTAGAACAGCTTGTTCCATATCTCCTTTAGTTCTATTATAAAATATGGTGCTTTTAGGGTCTGCTCCGAGAGATGATACAACTAAAAAAGTATCTATCCCATTTTCAACACATAGTTTGGCTGCTGACAAAGGAATTCCATAATCTATTTTTCTATAAATTGTTTTATCAGGAGTATTCTTGCCAGTCGTTCCAATACAACAGAAGACCTCATCGGCAGTGAAATCTTTTTTAAACTTTTCTAACTCAAAAAGGTTACCAATATATTCAACAATTTTCGGGTTATTATTTTCTACTCTTTTTCGAGAAAATAACTTTATTATGGAATACCTGTCATCTTCAAGTAATTTATCTAAAATAATACTACCCGTCAAACCTGTAGCACCCAAAATTATCGCTGTTTTACCCATTACTGTTCTCTAATATATTAATACCAACGTTTCTTTTTCTTTTTAGAGGCCTGGGATTTTCTACCTTTCTTATACTTGCTGCCTTTCCTTTTGTGAACTTCAGCTTTGGCTTTAGGATCTAAAGGATATGTATGATCTTCCTCAATAGTTATTTGCTGGTTAATTAATTTCTGAATTGTACTTATATATTCCTTCTCGTCTGCTGAGCAAAAAGAATAAGCCACACCGGTCAACCCTGCCCGCCCTGTTCTTCCTATTCTATGTACATAGGT
>DAOUPU010000065.1 GCA_030625995.1 Flavobacteriaceae bacterium | reverse complement strand
TGACATCGCTATCAAGCTTATAATGGATATTGAAATAGCCTGAAAAAGAAAAATTTGCGGATCCATACTAATCGGCATGACAGGCTCAAAATTGAAATCTTTCATTGCATCCAGGGCTTCACCGGTAAATTTAATTGGATTGTAAACATAATAGATCATAACAGGTAAACTGATGAGACTACCGGCAATAACAGCCAGGACCGTGAGAAAGAATAGTTCGATCACTACAACAAGTGCCAATTTCCTTTTTTGCATTCCGATGGCAATCATGACAGAAAATTCCCGAATTCTCTCATTGGTCATCATCAAAACGGTTCCAAAAATTCCGAATGCAATGACCATATATAATATTGCCACCATGATAATTCCTCCTGCATTGTCAGATTCTATCATTTGTAAAAGTTCTTTGTTCATAATTTCCCAGCCCATCACTTCATATTGATCCATATCCAATCTTTTTTTCGCCAATTCTTCTACGTCATTAACATCTTCAATATTATGCAGATCAAAAACCAGAGCCGTTAATTGGTTATTCGTAGAAAAAAAAGTTTGGGCTTCAGCAATTGGTAAATAGACCGTTCCTCTGTTCATCTCCGGAGTTGGCAGTTTAAGTATTCCTTTTACAGGATATAATCCTGCCGCTGTTTGACCATGATAACCCGATGAAAATAAAACCAAGGTGTCTCCGACTTTAATCTTTAAGAATTTGGCCAGATCAGCAGCAACCAATATAGATCTATCATCGTTGTCTATAAATTCTCCTTCTTGCATGTATGACCTTATTTTCGTCATTTTGTCTTCCTTTTCGGGAGATATGCCTATCACCGCAACCCCTTTTGTAGATTCGCCTGAGGAAGCTAATGCAAATGACTCCAGGCGAGGAATTATTTGAATTACTCTGGAATCGGTTTCGAAATTTTTGATAGTTTCGTCGTCGATTGAAAAGATATTGTTTATGTTTTTATCATCCCAATATCCTTTTTTATGAATTTGTAGATAACCCGAATAGGATTCAATGGCGTTTTCCTTCATTTTTGCATAAGAGCCTATCTGAAACCCGCGCATAATAATTGCAAAAAATAATGCAAACATAATGGAGGCCACTGTGATCAAAGTTCTTCGTTTATTCCGCCATATATTTCGCCAGGCAAGTTTGAGTATTGTTTTCATAGCTATCTGATTCTCTTCATTTTTTGTTGGGAAAAAAAGGATTCCGGCAGATCGATATCGAATTTGGTTTCCTTAATATATATCACAGTTTTTTTTCCTTCTTCATCTGCAGGAAGAATTTCTATTCGTGTTGGGATCAATCTTCCATCCATTATTTTAAAATCATAACTATGATCACTTTTTACCAGATCATCGTCTTCGTCGTAATATTCCGATTTAATTTGGATAAACTCATCCTTTGTGATCCATTTATATACCTTGCCCCAGATTACGGCTGCATCTTCTTTTGGGATCATTTCAATCTTATAGGTGTCATGACCGTCAATATTTTCTTCTGCTGAGATCTTATGTGTGTAATCAACAACTATAGAACTTTCTTTTAAGATGTCATCATTAGTATAATCTGAACCCATCCAGCCTTGCGACATCATGGAAGCAGGAATTTTTATCATTCTGCCAATGGAAGGCATCCAGTTCCACATTTCAGTCACTCTTTTCATAAAAACCTGACCTTTATCCTTGGCCGGTGCAGTAATATAGGTCATAGAATATTCCATACCTCTTCCCCAACTTTTCATAGTAACAGACCTTTTCCATGTTGGCCTGATTATTTCCATTTCCATGACAGAAGTATTTGTTTTGCCTCTAACTTTTTCGTCTGCCATTTTAATAATATCTACGGCAGTGATATTTTCCTGAGCCATGATCTGTATATTGTAACAGCATGTTATTAAAAGGGTTAACAGTAAAATATTTTTCATTATTTAAATTTTTCAATTAGTTGATCTATAATATCATCAAGTGGATACATCTCTCCCATCATAATATATCCAAGAGAGACCCCATCCATAGTACTCCCTAATAATAAAGCAGTAACAGCTGGGTTTTTATCTCCCTTTTTTCGGAAATAAGTTTCAAAAACTTTCATATATTCTTCTAAAAATGGTCCTATTATTTTGGTAAAAAGGAGTTGAGCTGATGGTTGAGAAATCAAATTAAAGTATAATTTCCAAAATACCTTATTGGATTTTATCATATCGAAATTCGATCTTATGGCATGCTCAAATTTTTTTTCAGATGAAATCCCTGAACTTATTTGTTCATAAAACGCTGAAAATTGATCTAAACCATATCGCAAAACCGACTCTAATAGCGCTTCTTTACTTTCGAAATAGTTATATAAATTTCCCTTGGAAACATTTGCTTCTTTGGCAATAGACTGCATTGATGTGCTTTTATATCCATCTTCAGAAAAACGTAAAAGCGCAGTATCAATTATCAAGGACGATTTCTTACGTTTTATTTCTTCATATTGTTTTGCGGTACGTGGTGCCATTTTTATTTTTCCTTGATAAACCACCTGTTTTCCAGGTGGTCATGTTCTGACAGTTATGCCTTAATAATTGATAAAAACCCGCCTGCCTGACGGGCAGGATTAAGAACAAGGATTAGCGAATAATGATTTAAGAAGTGAAAATAGACTTCGAAAATCTAAAATCAGTGATTCCTGCCTTTGCAGGCAGGCTTGTTCGATATTCAAAAAAATTCAAATTTGATGTCACTTACAATAGTTAGCGAATGCCAACTTCATAAGATTCCATTTTTATTTTTTATTAGTATTGGAAATCTATACTTTTCCAAAAGTCAATATTTTTAGCCAGGATCGACAAAGGCCATGGCCTCATCCATTTGTGAAATATCAAAATAACGTTCTTCACTGCCTTTACTTAATCTCGAAAAAAAGAAATTATCAATGGGGACATAAGCTTTTAAAATATTTGAATGTGCTACGATCGCCAGATGCCTTAATTTTTTATAATTCCTAAGTATCAATATCATCTCTTCAAAAAACGCTTTGGTGCTGCTATGGGATATTTTAAATTCATCCAGCAATACCAAAAGATTGATCTTCTCAAATCCTTTTTCTAATTTTTCATTGAAGAGTTTTTGGCAATATTTTACATCTGTCATTGTAAAACCGTCAATTACCGTTATGGCTAATACATTGTTGTCGTATATTTTAAGTTGTTCAATCATAGATTCAGATTTAGTTGGTTAATAAAAACTATATATTGACTGACCGTTTAGTCAAAGATAATAAATATTTTTGTTATTCAATCGAATCCTAATGATTTTATTAGCTATTCTATGGTCGAGAATTAATGGGTTTTTTGTCCTAGGTGTAATTTTTCTTACTCCTTACTTTTTTTTGATTCCTTCTTTGATAAAATCCAACCAGGATCTTATTTCTTGTGTATGAAGTCCATAATCGGCAATTTCATTTGGTATTTCTGATTGATCCAATAAATTATTGGAAATTTCCTCAACTTCTTCGAGCGAAGAAAAAGCTCCTTTGCTTACCAAAGATTTAGCCAAAAAAGAAGCGATCAAGCTCATATCCTGTGGTCTGAATTCCGGATGATACTGAACACCAAAGAATTGCGATCTTTTATAGTCAATGGTCATGGCTTGTACTTCAGAATGTATATTATATGCTAAAATATTAGTGTTTTCAGGGATTTTGACAACCTCATCAAAATGAATACAAAGCGATTTGAAATTATTTTTCCTATCGGTAAAATAAGGACTTTTTAACCCTTCTTCAGTAAGTTGTACCGATTCAGATATGCCAAACTCTAATCCATTTTTACTGTTACCGACCTTACCTCCGGACACCACTGTAGCTATTTGTAAACCCCAACAGCTCCCATAAAATGGAACCCCGCTCCTAAACACTTGTTCTCCAAAATTCAATTGATTGTTTACAGAAGGAATATTGTCCAATACGCTTAAGGAACTACCTGTCCATAGAACGCCGTCATATTTTTGTAGTTCATTTAAGGTCGGTAATTCCTCCCTGTCGTCAGCAGGAAATACAGAATTTACAATTGCTGAAGGTTCCAGGAAATGCAACATTACTTTAAAAAGCAAATGATATGGAAGTATACCGAAACTTCCACGTAGTTCTCGTGTTTCTTCATTATTACCTTCAACTACTAAAAGTTTCATGATATAGCTTTACAGGTTTTTTAGTTCACCTCGAACAGCAGCCCTAAACAAATTTTCCAGATCTTTCGAAGAAACCGGTTTGGCATTAGTAGGGGTAGAAGGGTCCTTAAAGGCCATCTCTCCAATTTCAAATGCTCTATCTTCATTGATCTGAATACTTTTTAAGGCATGGGGTATGTTCAATTCCTTTCTAAGGTCCATCAAATAATTTATTACCGCATCCGTTCCTAGATCATTAAGATCTAAAACCTTACTTAAATAATTCATTTTATCTTCAATAACCATTTGATTCTGCTTTAAGGCATAGGGCAGGATGATGGCGTTCAATAAACCGTGTTGCTTATTGTAAATTGCACCCAGTTGATGTGCTACAGAATGTACTGATCCCAGTCCTTTTTGAAAAGCAGTAGCTCCCATAGAGGCTGCAACAAGCATTTGTCCACGTGCTTCAAGATTATTACCATCTTTATAAGCCAATGGCAAATATTTTGCAATAATTCTAATGGCTTCAATGGCAATACCCTCTGCCATAGGGTGATACCCTGGAGCGCAGTAGGCTTCAATGGCATGCACCATAGCGTCTACACCTGTCCATGCCGTAATATTGGCTGGTAAGCCCAGGCATAGTTCCGGGTCTGTTATAACAATCGCAGGTAAGATTTTAGGATGGAAAATAATTTTTTTAGTATGTTGCTCCTCATCTAAAATAACGGATGCTCGCCCTACTTCAGATCCTGTACCTGCGGTGGTTGGAATTGCAATTATTGGAGCTATACCTTCCTCATTTGCATAGGTCCAATTGTTGCCTATATCTTCAAAATCCCAAATGGATTTGTTTTGTCCCGACATAAAGGCAATGGTTTTAGCAGCATCAATAGCAGATCCTCCACCAAAAGCGATCACACCATCATGATTATTTTCATTATAATGTTTTACCCCATCGCTCACATTTTTCCCTGTAGGGTTTCCCTGAACATCACTATATATACTGTATTTTATATCAGCATTCTTTAATACATCAGTTGCTGTTTCTACAATATCCAATTTTATCAACCCTTCATCAGTAACGAATAATGGATTCTTCATGTTCAACTGAGTACACGCCAAAGCCAGATCTTTTATTCTACCGTTTCCGAACCATATTGTGGTTGGGAAATTCCAATTTGTATTCGATAATTCCATAAATAAATTTTTATCTTTTAAAAAATAATGCAGAGGTTTAATCCGCCTTCGCGTTCCGCTTTTTCGGACGAGAAGATGTGGTTTAACCCACCTGAATGACTTTAGTCGGGCAGGTTCCCCGACCCTCTGGGCCGGAATTCAGAATGTTTGTATCGCAAACTCAATTTAATACCTCGTATGCTTGCGTCGAGGTAGTTTATTTTTTAATATTGAAATTCGATCTACTTTTTTGTTATGAGAAATCGAATTTTCACTTTTTGAAATGAAAAGATTTCACCCTGGTTACATGATCATAACCAACCTTTGAAAGTGTCACACCTCTTCCGGAATTCTTAACGCCTGTCCAGGCTAGAGCAGGATCGAGATAATCACACCTATTCATATAAACAGTGCCTGTTTCAATTTTACGACCTAAAAATTGAGCCTGATCTATATCTTGTGTCCAGAGGGATGCGGTTAAACCATATTGAGAATCATTCATTAACGATATGGCTTCTTTATCATTTTTAACTTTCATGATCCCCACTACCGGACCAAAACTTTCTTCAGTCATCACATTCATACTATGATCTACATCTACCAAAACATGTGGAGAGAGATAAGGACTGTCCTTTTTAGATAAAGCAAACATGGATTCATCCACTAATGATCTGGCACCTTTACTTATTGCTTCATCTATTTGACTCCGTACAAAATTTGCTGCTGAAGTCTTAACCATTGGACCAATGTTTATTTCTGATTCTAATGGGTTACCCAATTTATATGTCTTTGTAATATCTACAAATCCATCAATAAATTTATCATAGAGAGATTCATGCACATAAATTCTTTCTATTCCACAACAGGATTGACCGCTATTAAAAAATGACCCATCTACCAGATTTTCTATGGTAGATCCCAAATTTGCATCGGCCCTGACATAGGCCGGGTCTTTCCCGCCTAATTCCAATCCACAAGGAATAAACTTATTCAATAAAGAATTTTGGATGGCAAGACCTCCTGTTACCGAACCTGTAAAAAGTACTGCATCCACTTTAGGATGTCCAATCAATCGTGCTGTGTTTTTATGATTCAAATGAAGAATTTGAAATACCCCTTCAGGGAACCCTGCTTTTTTTGCTGCTTTTGCATATCTCTCCGCCACCAACGGAGTTTGAAAAGAATGTTTTAAAATTACTGTATTTCCTGCCATTAATGCAGGTACGATAGCATTTACCGATGTTAAAAATGGATAATTCCAGGGACTTAGAACAGCTAAAACACCTAAAGGAGTTCTTTCCATCCATCTTTTAAAACCTGATTGATCTATCAATTCATGAGATTCTAAAGCTTCTTCGGCAATTCCGATCATATAAGTGGCTCTCTCAACAAAACCACCTATTTCTCCGGGAGACTGACTTAGGGGCCTGCCCATTTGCCAGGTTATTTCCAGAGCAATATCATTTTTATCCTTATTAACTTCATTAACAAAAGAAGAGACATATTTTGCTCTTTCTCTAACGGTTAGAGCTGACCATTCAGTTAAGGCCCCTTTCGCTAAAATCAAAGTTTTTTCAATGTCAATTTCATTATTTTCTTCTGCAGAATAATATACGGAACCATCAATAGGTGAAATAGTTTTAATCATTTTTTTATATAATTTCGAAGTATCTTTTTAATTGCCAGTCGGTAATTGCCGTTCTTTGTTGTTCGTCTTCCCACTCTCTTGTATGCGCATAATGATCTACAAAATCATTTCCAAATAGTTCACGAGCAACGTCGGAGGTTTTAAAATTTTGCGAAGCTTGTGACAAAGTTCTGGGTAATTGAAATTCTGCAGGCAGATCAACATCATATGCATTTCCTTTTATGGGTTCCGTAGGTTCAATTTTATTTTCTATGCCCCAAATTCCCGAACCAAGAGCGGCAGCCAAAGCCAAATGAGGATTGATGTCTGCAGCTGAAATACGGTATTCTACCCGTTGAGAACTTTCACTTCCGGGAATGGCCCTCAGAGCACAAGTTCTGTTATCTATGCCCCATGATGCAGCGGTTGGAGCCCAAAATCCAGGGATAAGCCTGGTATAACTGTTGCAAGTAGATGCTACCATGGCCAAGATCTCCGGCATTAATTTTTGTTGCCCACCGATGAACCATCTCATTTCATCCGACATATTTTCATTCTTATCCTTATCATAAAATAATGCAGATCCATCCTTATTTTGTAAAGAAATATGAATATGGCCGGATTGCCCGGGATAATCTGCTGACCATTTTGCCATAAAATTGGCGATCATTTCTCTTTGTTGTGCCCACACTTTGATAAATGTTTTAAATAAAACACCATTATCTGCCGCTTTCAGGGCATCTGAATGCTCCATGGCACCTTCAAGAACACCCGGCCCTGTTTCTGTGTGCAACCCTTCCAAAGGCATATCCATTTCTCCACAAAGATCCATTATCTCATGATAGAAATCGGCATGTGTTGAATTACGCAATACTGAATATCCAAAATTTCCAGGCGTCATTGGTTGAAGATTACCGTAATTTTTATCTCTTAAACTCTGCGGGGTTTCATTGAATAAGAAAAATTCAAATTCTAAAGCAGCGGTGGCAGCATAGCCTAAATTATCTACTCTTTTTATTATTTTTTTAAGAATAGATCTCGGACAAACCGCACTTGCATCACTTTTCGAAAAATCTGCCAAACAAATTATTGATTTTTTGTCTTCCGTTGGTAAGATCCTAAAACTTGATGGATCTATAGTAGCGATGGCATCTTTAAATCCATCTTTCCAGCCAGTGAAAGAATCATTTTTATATAAAACATCATCAGAATCCCAACCGAAAATCACATTACAAAACCCAAACCCTTTATCTAAGGCGGTAAGAAATTTCTTTGTACTTACATATTTACCACGAAGCACTCCATCGATATCAACAATAGCTAATTTTACATTTTTTATCTGATTATCCTCTATATATTTTCGAATTTCTTGCATCTGTTTATTTTTTTCAAGGGTCATCTGAAACCCCTTCCTACCGACCTTTGGGTTTGTATTGTAAAATTAGATTATTAAATTATATGATGATAATGATTTAGGGGGTTTCTTTTTTATTTCTTTTATTTTCATGTTCTAGTGCAAACTCCTCTTCCGGTGATAGTATCAATCTATGTCGCCCTTTCAATGCAAAATAAAGTAAACCAATAATTAAATAGGCTATGGCAATAAATACGGCTGTTCTATAAGATTTATCCTGAAGCTGATAATAGATGGTAGCCAATGCAATGACAATGGTTACCCACGCGCCGATTTTACCAAAAGGACTTATATATGGGCGCTCAAGATCCGGTTGGTTTTTTCGTAATAGTAAAAATGAACCACTTTGTAACACATAAGATAGCATTGCACTAAAGACCGCTATGTTTAATAGAGCACCACCAATAAAGACTTCGCTTTCTTCACCTGCTAATAATTTAGTGATCATTAGAACACTAAATCCAATTACTGAACCCAATATCAAGGCCATATAAGGTGTTCTTCTTTTACTGTGTGTTTCTGATAATAACAATGGAAAATAACCTGCTCTAGAAAGCGAATAAATTTGTCGGCCAAAGGCAAAAATAATAGTGTGAAACGAAGCAATTAAACCAATAGATGCAACCAGAGCCAATAATTTTGCAATATTATTTCCAAACAACATTTTAAAACCGTCTAAGAGAGGCTCTCCCGATTGGGATAAAGCATAGGAACCCAAAGGGATAGAAGAATTTAGCCACAATATTAAAAATGCTGAAATAACCAAGGTAATCATTCCGTAGGTCAATCCTTTGGGCATGTCCTTTTTTGGATCAACAGACTCTTCTGCCGCCAATGGCAACTGTTCAATAGCCAAAAATAACCAAACTGCAAAGGGCATTGCCTTCAAAGCTCCCATAATTCCCATTGGTAAAAATTCACCATTTCCACCGGGTAAATGTTCGGCTTTCCCATTTGTGCCAGCCTGTATATCCAGAGCATATCTCGTAAAATCAATATTTCCTATGGAGGAAATCCAAAACACAACCAAACAGAACAGAGCCAATAAAGTAACTGTCACAGTGAATTTAAAGGACATTTCAACACCGACAATATTCATCAGAGTGAACACGGTATAAAAACCAAACCACCAATAGGGCAACATTTCCGGACCGGTTTCAAAAATACCTGCCATATAATTACTTAAAAAAAACACAATAACCGCAGGGGTTAAAACAAATTCTAAATTTTCTACCAAACCGGTAAAAAAACCACCCCATGGGCCCATAGCAGATCTTGCAAATGAATATGCACCTCCGGTATGCGGTAGCGCCGGAGACATTTCTGCAACACTTTGTGTAAGTCCGATATACATTATTGCAATGACAATCGTTGCAATAAACATACCTCCCCATCCTCCGGAAGCCAAACCGAGATTCCATCCTGAAAAATGACCAGAGATAACAGCTCCAACTCCTAATGCCCACAAGGACCAAACTCCGGCATGCCTTTTTAATTCTCTTGATTCGAAGAAAGAATCGTCCATTTTTTTGTATTTCACTCCTTTGCTCATATGTTATATTTATTAGTTAAAGATATTTTGATTTTAATAGTAATTTCATATCCTTTTTGAATTAAAGTTGATAAAACTACAAAAATATTATTGTAGATAATCAGTTTTGTAATCTACAAAAAAGCTGTAAACTAAATATTTTTTTTGTTAAAATACTTGGTAAAATTTGTTCATTTCCGATGATATCACATCATTCTTAAAATTTTATTGACTAACTTTATATGATATTTTTAAATGTTATTCACGTGGTCAAAAACTTCAGAGTAAATGTAAATCAAAACCAAAAATTCGAGCTTAATACGGATAAATTAAAAGAGTTGGATCTTGTTTCGAATGGGGAATTAAAATACCATATATTAAATAAAAACAAATCTTTTCAAGTAGAGATACTACATGCTGATTTTAATAAAAAAGAGTATACAATATCTTTAAATTCAAAAACCTACTGTTTAAAAATTTCTGATGATTTGGACCTAATGATTGAAAAAATGGGCTATTCCTTTAATGGCACAAAAAAATTAAACGCAATTCATGCACCGATGCCAGGTATAATTATCGACTTGGAGGTTAAACAAGGAGATGAGGTTAAGGAAGGGGATTCGATCTTGATCTTGGAAGCGATGAAAATGGAAAATTCAATAAAATGTCCAAAAGATGGAATTGTAAAATCCATTCATACCCAAAAAGGAGATGCTGTTGAAAAGGGTAAGTTGTTAATCGAATTAGAATAATTTCCAAATACTTTAAGATGAAGAAAATATTAATTGCAAATCGCGGTGAGATAGCTATTCGTGTGATGAAAACCGCCAGAAAAATGGGAATCAAAACGGTGGCTGTTTATTCTAGTGTTGATAGAAATGCCCCCCATGTTAAATTTGCTGACGAAGCAATTCACATAGGAGATAATCCCTCCAATAAATCTTATTTATTGGGAGATAAAATTATTGAAGCAGCAAAAAAATTAGATGTAGACGGTATCCATCCAGGGTATGGTTTTTTAAGCGAAAACGCCAATTTTGCGGATAAAGTAGAAAAGAATGATCTTATTTTTATCGGTCCAAAATCAAAATCTATCCAAATGATGGGTGACAAATTAGCGGCAAAAGAGGCAGTTAAAAATTATAATATTCCGATGGTCCCCGGAATAGATAAGGCAATCGTTGATGTAGAATTAGCTAAAAAAGTAGCTAAAGACATCGGATATCCTGTTTTGATCAAGGCAGCTGCCGGTGGAGGTGGAAAGGGTATGCGAATAGTAGAAAATGAGGAGACGCTTGGAGCACAAATGAAACGTGCAATTAGTGAAGCAACCTCTGCTTTTGGTGACGGATCT
>DAOUPU010000053.1 GCA_030625995.1 Flavobacteriaceae bacterium | reverse complement strand
GATCCTGATTTTAACCCCTTCAAAAGCAACCAAAAAGCTACTTACCATAAAAAGGAAAACTCAAACTGGCAATCTTTATATGTAGAGAATAAAAAAGATATTTCTACAATTCAAAACATCGAGGTAGAAGCAGAAATAATTGATAACAAATTATTCGATGATGCAAGTAATAACGAATACAATACCTACCAAATACATCAAAAATATATTGCGAGTTCTATAAAATCAGGAATTGTTCTGATTGACCAAAATTTTGCCCACCAACGTATTTTGTACGAGGAGTATTTAGCGAAACTAACTATGGATGGAATTGCTGGTCAACAATTATTATTTCCTTTAAATATTTTGTTAAACACTTCTGATATTGAAATAATTAGAGGACTGAAGTCTGATCTAAATAGTGCCGGAATTAATATTTCTGATATAAAGCAGGACAGTATTATTATAGATGCTTTACCTATAACAATATCTGAAAGCCATATAACCAGTTTTATTGAAGAATTGATTGAAAACTTTAAAAATGAAATTCCTGAGACCAGTTTGAGTCAAATAGATACCATAGCAAAATGTTTGTCGGTAAATTTAGCGATTAAACCAGGTACTAAACTAACGAACAAGGAACAGGGAAATATATTAGACGAACTATTCTGTTGTAAGGAGCCAAACTTTTCTCCTTTTGGAAGAACTACATTTATTACGATTACAATGGAAGAATTAGAAGATAAATTTAATTTATAGAATAATATGGGAAGACTTACAGAAGCAATTAAACATCTAATCATTTTAAATGTTGTTCTATTTGCTGCAAGCAGTTTGTTGCCAGGGATTAATTTAGGAAATTGGCTGGCTTTATACTTTCCTAAAAATGAGCATTTTGGACTGTGGCAATTTGTGTCTCATATGTTCATGCACGGCAGTCTTATGCATATCATTTTTAATATGTATGCCCTATGGGCCTTTGGATCTCCCCTGGAACAAATGTGGGGTAGGAATAAGTTCTTATTCTTTTATTTTTCGACGGGATTAGGGGCTGCCTTTATTTATACAGGTGTTAATTATTTTCAATTCAACGGTGTTTATAATGAATTGATCAATTTAGGTATGGAAAGTAGTGAAATTCAAAATTTATTAGATTTCGGACGGTATAATTCTGACATTTTGACCCAAATTTCAGAAAAAAGATTAGTGAATTTTTATCAGATTTATAACACCCCTGCCGTTGGAGCTTCGGGAGCTATTTATGGAGTTTTAGTTGCGTTTGGCATGTCGTTTCCTAACGCTAAACTAGCATTAATATTTTTCCCGGTACCGATATCGGCTAAATATTTT
The DNA here is from genome assembly GCA_030625995.1 of Flavobacteriaceae bacterium. Lineage (GTDB taxonomy): Bacteria > Bacteroidota > Bacteroidia > Flavobacteriales > Flavobacteriaceae > Lutimonas. Next base: position 11,580 of record DAOUPU010000053.1, on the reverse strand, counting down.
ATTCCTGTTTTAATTGGTTTGGATCTTTTTTCCGGTGTAACAGGTTTTTCTATTTTTGGTGGTGGTATAGCACATTTTGCACATGTTGGTGGTGCCATCATAGGGTTTATAATGATGCAATACTGGAAAAAGAATCAGTTCAAGAGGTGGAATTAATTTAAATGAAATTAAGTGAGTAATTGGTATCTAAATTTAAAAACTAAATTTTCTTCTGTAAATATTGTCGAAAAGATTATTTACATCAATGTCATTGTATTTTTAGTGACATACCTCTTTAAAACAATTTCCTTTTTAACAGGACTTGATGAAAGCTTTATAGTTACTTGGTTCGCACTTTCTCCATACTTTAGTTCCTTGATTATAAAACCATGGACAATAATAAGTTATGGATTTTTACATGAGGGGCTCATTCATATACTATTCAACCTGTTTATTTTGTACTTTATTGGAAATCTCTTCCTTGATTACTTCAACAGAAAACAGTTTTTGGTTTATTATTTTTTAGGGGTAATTTTTGGGGGGATAATTTTTATGTTAAGCTATAACTATTTTCCAGCACTAAAAACCAGAGAAACATTTTTAGTAGGTGCTTCAGCTGGAGTAACTTCGATTATTATTGGAATAGCCAGTCTTATACCAAATTATGCTTTGAGATTTAGGTTTATTGGAAATATTAAGTTATTGTATATCGCCATTTTTTTAATTGCATTAGATATAATTCAAATTCCAAATGGCAACGCCGGCGGTCATCTTGCGCATTTAGGTGGTGCATTGATCGGTTTTTTATTAACGACAAAGTTAAATAAAGGAAAAAGTTTAATTTTATGGATGGAAAATTTATTGCAACCGAAACAAAAATCACCACTTTCTACAATTCATAGACGAGAGAAGTCCTCTATTCGTAAAAAAGAAAATTCGATAGATCGACAAAAAAAAATAGATAGAATTTTAGATAAAATAAGCAAATCAGGATATGACGCATTATCAAAGGAAGAGAAAGATTTTTTATTTAAAGTAGGAAAAGAATAACTAAAATATATCCCCTTGAAGAAGTTGTCTCTTTTAAATAAAATTATTTATTTGATCAATAATGTTTTTGCATTGTTGCTTTTGTTAAGTATTGTAATTAAATTTATTCAACCGAAGTCCTTTCCTCTGATATCTGTTCTAAGCCTGACAGTTCCAATTCTTATTTTCGCACATATAATATTTATTATCTACTGGATTATAAGTGGTGTTAAAAAGCAGTTATTATTGTCCGCTATTTGTATTCTTCTGACAATCTTTTTTTCAAATTTTCCATATAAATTCAATGGTAAAGTAATAAAAGGTGAGGATTCAATTACTATTATGAATTATAATGTACATCTTTTTAATGTTTATGGCTCATTAGATAATGAAAACATACCTTTGAAGATCGCTGATTTCGTAAGACTAAATAACCCGGATATAGTTACCTTTCAAGAATATGCAGATGATGAAATAAATTTATTCGACTTTCCCTACAAATACATTGAGCTCGGTACAAAGAAGAAATTTGGACAAGCAATCTTTTCAAAATATCGAATAATTAATAAAGGTTCCTTGCATTTTGAAAATTCGTCTAATAATGCCATTTTCATTGACATTGTAAAACAGAATGATACACTAAGAGTTTATAACATTCATCTGGAGTCGTTTGGAATTAAAGCGAATAATATAAATTTAACTGAAAAGGATTCTAAAAGACTATTATATAGATTATCCACGTCCTTTGTAAAACAACAGGCCCAAGTAGAACTATTCATTAGTCATAGTGAGACCTGCAAATATAAAATTATCGCTTGCGGAGATCTAAACAATACGGCTTATTCCTGGGCTTATCGCAATATCAAAGGAAATTATAAAGATACCTTTTTAGAAGCAGGGAAAGGGTTTGGTAAAACTTATTCCTTTGCAAAATACCCTTTGAGGATTGATTTTATTTTAGTTGATGAAAAAATAAAAGTTTACGAACATCAAAATTTTGACGTGAAGTTATCAGATCACGAACCTATTTTGGCTAAACTCAGTCTATAAACCTATAGAAAATTCATAATCTCGCTCCACTTTACAAATTCTCAAATGATATTTTTTATACCATAATGCCCTACCCTTTTCACGTGCAATAGTATGTTCAACATTATTCTTCCAATTTATTATAGCAGTAACATTTTCCCAATAAGAAACTGTAATCCCAATTTCATTTCTAACAGATTCAATTCCCAAATATCCCTTTTGCTGTTTTGCCAGCTCTTCCATTTTTTTGGCCGTATCATCGTAACCTTCGTCAATTTCAGTTCTTAATGTTGTGAATATAACTGCGTAATAAGGTGGATTTGGGGTCTTTGCTATCATAATATTTATTGTAAGTTTGCATCGCATAAAAGTACAGGTATGAATCCACAAAAAAAAGTAGCTTTTTACACTCTAGGGTGTAAGCTCAATTTTTCAGAAACATCTACAATTGCTAGAAGTTTTCAGGATGAAGGGTTTGAAAGGGTTGATTTCAGTGAAATCGCTGATATCTACGTAATCAACACATGCTCTGTCACTGATAATGCCGACAAAAAATTTAAGACAATTGTTAAATCCGCTTTAAAGCATAATGAAAATGCCTTTCTCATCGCGGTAGGATGCTATGCTCAATTAAATCCCAAAGAATTAGCAAATGTTAATGGAGTGGATTTGGTTTTGGGTGCTAATGAAAAATTTAAGGTAACAAACTATCTCAATGAGTTGAGTAAGAATGAAATAGCTGAAGTTCATTCCTGTGAAATTGAGGAAGTGAATTTTTATGAAGGTTCTTACTCCATTGGAGATCGAACGAGAGCGTTTTTAAAGGTTCAGGATGGGTGTGATTATAAATGTACCTTTTGCACTATTCCTTTGGCAAGGGGAATTTCCAGGAGTGATACGCTTGGAAATGTATTAAAAAATGCCAAGGAGATATCAAGCAAAGGCATTAAAGAAATTGTTCTTACCGGAGTGAATATAGGAGATTATGGTAAAGGGGAATTTGGTAATAAAAAGCATGAGCATACTTTTTTAGAATTGGTGCAAGAATTAGATAAATTAAAGGGTATTCATCGTATTCGAATTTCATCTATTGAACCTAATTTATTGCAAAAGGAAACAATTGATTTTATAACTGGGTCAAACAGCTTCGTTCCTCATTTTCATATTCCCTTACAGAGTGGCAGCAATCATTTATTGAAAATTATGAAGAGAAGATATTTGAAGGAGGTTTATGCTAAAAGAGTTGATCAAATAAAACTAAACATGCCAGATGCCTGTATTGGAGTGGACGTAATTGTTGGTTTTCCAGGGGAAACGGAGGAACTGTTTTTAGAGACGTATAATTTTTTGAACGAACTGGACATTTCCTATTTGCATGTCTTTACCTATTCTGAAAGACCAAATACTGAAGCTATCGGAATGGTTGATATCGTACCGAAGAATATTCGCAACAAAAGAAGTAAGATGTTACGAGGTTTGTCTGTAAAAAAGAGAAGAGCATTTTATGAAAGTCAGCTAAACAACGAGCTTTCCGTTCTTTTTGAAAATGAAAATAAAAGTGGTTATATTTATGGTTTCACTGAAAACTATGTGAAGGTAAAAACACCTTGGAACCCTAGTTTGATAAACACAATACATCCAATAAAATTAACCGAGATCGATGAGGATGGTTTAGTAAGATTCCTATGGATAAAGGAACCTGTTTTAGCTTAGAATATGGATACATATTACACTTTTGCGATATTAGTTTTTACATCTTTTTTTACATTGATAAATCCCTTGGGAACAATGCCTATATTTATGTCAATGACGGCTTCACTGAGCAATGAAAAACGAAAACATACGGCTAAAAAAGCAAGTATAGTTGCCTTTCTTACCATAATTGCATTTGCTTTTTCCGGGCAAATTCTATTTAGATTTTTTGGGATTTCTGTAAACAGTTTTCGAATCGTCGGAGGGGTAATATTTTTTGCAATGGGATGGGATATGTTACAAGCAAGGTTGGGCAATATAAAACACACAGAAGATGAGAGCAAAATTAATGCTTATGTTGATGATATTTCCATAACGCCTCTGGCAATACCAATGATTTGTGGCCCTGGAGCAATTACAAATGCGATTATCTTAATGGAAGGGTCAGAGACAGTAATAAAAAAAGTAATTTTAATTGCTGTAATTTCTATTGTATTGCTGTTAACCTATTTAATATTAATTGGTGCGAGTAGAATAACTGATAAATTAGGTGAAACAGGTAATAAAGTTATGATGCGATTAATGGGATTGATTGTTATGGTAATTGCAGTGGAATTTTTCTTTAGTGGGTTAAAACCAATTATTTTATCGATGTTAAATGCCAAATAAAATTCATATTTATTTTGTGCCCGGTCTGGGTGCAAGTTCAACCATTTTTGATTATCTTCAATTACCCGGTGAAAAGTTTGAACTTCATTTTTTAGAGTGGTTAATTCCTCTATCAGTTGATGAAAAACTTGAAAATTACGTTCAACGGTTGATAAAAGAGATCAAACATCCAAATCCGGTTCTAGTCGGTGTTTCCTTTGGTGGAATTGTTGTTCAGGAAATAAGCAAATATATTGAGACTGAAAAAGTAATTATTATCTCTAGTATTAAAGATTTCAATGAAATTCCAAAACGCCTAAAAATTCTAAAAATAACAAAGATCTATAAACTGTTTCCAGCAAAAAAAATTGCTAGAACGGGAGATTTTTCAGCCATCAAATTTAACAGAACTATCCGAAAAAGAATCGAGATTTATAATAAATATTTAAATGTCAGGGATTCAAACTATCTAAAATGGTCCATTCATAATGTACTAAATTGGAGACCCAGTTCGGTAACGAACAATATCATTCATATCCATGGGAATAAAGATGAGATATTCCCAATTAAATATATAAATGAATGTATTGTCGTTGACGGCGGAACACATGTGATGATATTAAATAAAGCAAAAAGAATTAGTGCAATTCTAGAAGATATTTTTTAATACCTTGCAAATCATGATAATCGAAAATACCAATATTGAGGATCTAATTCTAATTACACCAAATATTTTTGAAGATAACAGAGGTTATTTTTTAGAATCCTACAACAACAAAAAGTTGGCCAGTGTTATTAATGTCAATTTTGTTCAGGATAATGAATCCCTTTCTCAAAAAGATGTTTTGAGAGGATTACATTTTCAAAGTCCTCCATTTGCTCAAGCAAAGTTAATCAGAGTGATTAAAGGAAGTATTTTAGATGTAGCGGTAGATTTGAGAAAAAAATCCCCTTCCTATGGCGAGTATTTTAAACATGTTCTCAGTGGAAAAAATAAGCAGCAATTATATGTCCCGGAAGGATTTGCTCATGGTTTTTTATGTCTGGAAAATAATACTATTTTAAATTATAAGTGTTCAAATTATTACAATCCTGAAAGCGAGAAATCAATCTTGTGGAATGACCCAGACTTAAACATTGACTGGGGTATTGAAAAACCCATTTTAGCAAAAAAAGATACATTAGCCGAAAATTTTAGTACATTTGACAATCCCTTTTAATTTTTAAATTGCCACAACCATGAAAAGAGCTCCCCGATTTATCGTTTTTTTAAGCGTAATTATTGTCAGTTTGTTTTTTATAAATTCAGAGGAATTAGTCACTGAGAAAGAATCCATAACCAACACGGATCCATCCAAAAGCACGAGTGACAGTTATGAAATTAAAGCACTGAAAATTCCGAACAATTTAAATTTTGCAGGCGAAAAAGTGCCTTTAAAACAAGAAGATATTAGAGAAAGATTTGACAGAGAATTACTTGTTAATACATATTGGCAATCGAATGCGCTTTTGTGGTTTAAAAGAACACATAAATATTTTCCAATAATAGAACCTATTTTGAAGGAAAAGGGAGTGCCAAATGATTTTAAATATTTAGCAGTGATCGAAAGTGATTTAAGAAATGTTACTTCTCCGGCTGGAGCTAAGGGTATGTGGCAAATGCTTAAAGGAGCTGCCCGTGAACAAGGTTTAGAAGTCAATGGAAATGTTGATGAACGCTATCATTTGGAGAAGGCCACAAGAGCAGCATGCGACTATTTTATTAAAGCAAAAGAAAGACTTGGTAGTTGGACCCTGGCAGCAGCAGCTTATCACTCCGGGAATTACGGTATAGAAAAGAGATTAAAAGAACAATATGTAGATAGCTATTACGATGTATTGGCAGGTGAAAATACGGAAAGATATCTGCCCAGAATTATTGCCGCAAAAGAGATTTTAAGTCACCCGAAAAAATATGGATTTATTTTTGATATTGACGATTTATATGTACTACCTCCTAGCTATATTGTTGAAGTAGATACTGTTATTACAAATATTGCTCTATTTGCTAAAGGATTTGATACGAATTACAAAGAACTAAAACGCCAGAATCCTTGGTTAAGAGAAAATAAACTAAACAATAAGACGAGAAAATTATATCAAATTAAAATACCAGAATAGAATTTTAGTGATTAAACCTAATTTATAGTTTGGGAAACAAAAATTATTAGGATCTGGTAATATAAAAGCAATTACATAAAGTTATTTTTAACCTGGTGATATTCATTGATTATTTCTTCTACAATTTTTGCCGCCGGTTTAATTTTATGAATCAATCCTGCTATTTGACCTATCTCTAATTCGCCCATCTCTAAATCACCTTCAAACATTCCTTTTTTAGCCCTTGCTCTGCCCAAAAATTCTTTCAATTCATCCTTGTTGGGGTTATGTTTATATAACTCTTGTACTTGCAGGTAGAATTTGTTCTTTATTAACCTTACGGGAGTTAATTCCTTTAAAGTAAGGTCTGTACCACCATCTTCGGTTTCAACTACCTTATTTTTAAAATTAATGTGTGCAGAAGATTCCTCACTAGCCACAAACCTACTGCCTATCTGCACCCCATCCGCGCCTAAGATCATCGCTGCCATCATGCCTCTTCCCGAAGCAATTCCTCCTGCTGCAATAAGCGGTATACTAATCTTTTCTTTTACCATTGGTATCAATGTAAATGTTGTGGATTCCTCTCTTCCATTATGTCCTCCTGCTTCAAACCCCTCTGCAACCACGGCATCTACACCCGCCTCTTGCGACTTTAATGCAAATTTCACACTACTAACTACATGTGCTACTATGATACCATTGTCCTGTAAAAAGGAAGTGTAGAGTTTTGGATTACCCGCCGAAGTAAAAACAATCTTCACCCCTTCATCGATAATAATCTGGAGAATTTCTTCAAGATCCGGATAAAAAAGTGGCACATTCACACCAAATGGATTATTCGTATTATTTTTACATTTTTGAATATGTTCTCTTAAGACATTCGGATACATGGAGCCTGCTCCAATTAATCCTAAACCTCCTGCATTACTCACAGCAGATGCCAATTTATAACCACTTACCCAGATCATTCCGGCTTGAATAATTGGATATTTTATTGAAAAAAGTTCAATTACTTTATTTGGCATATTTCCTTTTAGCTTATATTTATTCAAACAATAAAATTACGTAATTTAATTCAGTTGTTTGATGCCAGTTTAATTGCACTTTTATGGAAGAAAAAGATACTAAAAAAGATATTATTAATCTACTTTGGACAGGAGGTTGGGATTCCACCTTTCAACTATTGCAGCTTCTGCTCATCTATAAATGCAAAGTTTCTCCATTCTATTTAATACATGAAGATAGGCCATCTACGTCCTTAGAAATCAATACAATGAAGGATATCAAGAATTATATAATAAAAAAATATCCGCATACAAAAGAATTGCTCTTCCCAACTCAATATCACGCAGTAGATGATATATTGCCAAATGCAGAGATTACTATTGCATATAATTCAGTTCTTAAAAAGTGTCATGTTGGGAGCCAATATGAATGGCTTGCGAGATTCTGCAAAGAAAAAGAGATTAAGGATATGCAACTTTCTATTCAGGATCATATTAAGCCAGATCCAACTCATTTTAATATTAAGCCCTATCTAAAGAACAGTGTCATGGGTGGTCAAGATGTTTATATCTTCGATCCAAAATTCAAAAAGACAAGTGAATACGGGCTCTTTCAATATTTTTCATTTCCTTTAATGAAACTGACTAAGATACAAATGAATGAAATTTCAAAAGAAAAAGGATGGAATAAAGTGATGGATATGACCTGGTTTTGCCATGATCCAACTTATAATAAGAAAGCCTGTGGTATATGTAAACCATGCATCATAGCCATTGATGAAGACTTTGGTTGGCGAATCCCACTCGGAAGGAGAATTATATCTTTGGTTTACAGAAAGTTATTTTGGCCATCAAAAGCTGTGACCCGATCAATCCTGATCAAGCTTGGTTTATATTCCAACAAAAATGACGCCTTATAAAAAATATAAGCTATTTATTTTTTATTTTAATTTCTAAAAACAATAGATCGAAACTCTATCAGTTATCTAAAGGGGAACTATCATTTTTTTATTATGAGCGAAATTAATATTAGAAAAGATCATGTCAATTTGCTCTGGACCGGCGGATGGGATTCCACTTTTCGACTCTTACAGCTATTGCTCATCCATAAATGCAATATCTCTCTATTTTATTTAATACATGAAGACCGTCCTTCTACCGGAATAGAGATCAGGACAATGAAGGATATAAAAAATTATATCATAAAGAAATATCCACATACAAAAAAATTGCTTTCCCGTATACAATATCATGCAGTAGGTGATATATTGCCTGATACAGTGATAACTTCCGCCTATAATTCAATACTTAAAAAGTACCATGTTGGGAGCCAATATGAATGGCTTGCAAGATTCTGTAAAGAAAAAGAGATTAGGGATATGCAACTTTCCATTGAAAAACCGCATTCCGCTGAAGAAGATTATTGGGGTCAAAAGCTAAATCTCGTCCTATCAGAAAGTAATGTAAATTCTGAAATTGTTTATAAGGTTGGAGAAAAATTTAAAGAAGCAGATCTGTATTTGGTTTTTCAATATTTTTCTTTTCCAATAAGAAAAATCACCAAGATAGAAATGGCAAAAATTGCTAATGAACATGGTTGGAATAAAATCATGAACCTGACTTGGTTTTGTCATACTCCAACAAATAATATGAAACCTTGTGGTATATGCAAACCTTGTCAACAAATTATTAATAAAGGCTTTGGCTGGAGAATTTCATTTGTAAGAAGAGTGATATCATTTTATTATAGAGAAATATATTGGCCTATAAAATCATTCACAAGATCAATTTTAATACGATTCGGATTATTTTCAATGAAAGGTGATGCCTGACAATAAATATCCTCTATTTCAACAAACTAACTTCATATAAGTATCAGCCATTAGATTTCTATAATCGAACTGTTTTGTGATTATCAAAATACATCATAAATTCATGGTGCTATCAAATAAAAAGTCTGATCTATATATTATTTAGTATTATTTTCATACTAAAAAACAATAGATCGAGAATCTATAAGTTATCTAAAGAGAAAATGTCATTATTATATTATGGGTGAAAATAGTATTCGAAAAGATCATGTCAATTTACTCTGGACAGGAGGTTGGGATTCTACTTTTCAACTTTTGCAGCTATTGTTGATCTATAAATGCAGTGTCTCCCCCTTCTATTTAATACATGAAGATCGACCATCTACATCCATAGAAATTAAGACAATGAAGGATATCAAGAATTACTTAATTAAAAAATATCCTCATACAAAAAAATTACTTTCACCTACACAATTTTATGCACTATGTGATATTTTACCCAATAAAGAGATAACTTCTGCGTACCAATCAATTATTAAAAATACGCCTATTGGAATCCAATATGATTGGCTTGCCCGACTTTGTACAGAAAAGAATATTTTTGATTTGCAGATGTCTATTGAAAAACCTGTTAAATCTAAAGAAAATGATTGGGATGCTATTTTTGACACAATGCTTTATGAGGATGTTGTTCATACCCAAACCGTATATAGATTTGATCCTAAATACAAAACTTCCGATATTTATAAAATTTTTAGACATTTTGTTTTTCCTGTAAGAAATATTACAAAAGTGCATATGAATGAAATTGCTACCGAAAATGGATGGGGAAAAATTATGAACATGACATGGTTTTGTCATACACCAACTTTTAAAATGACACCATGTGGAATTTGCAAACCATGCATTCAAACAATTGATTCAGGATTGGGATGGAGAATACAATATGGACGAAGAGTTTTATCTTTATTTTATCGAAAGATATATTGGCCATTAAAAGCAGTGATTAGATCGATCCTAATTAAATTAGGTTTATTTTCAAAGAAAATAAATAGCTGACAAATTAAGCTCAAAATACTAAAATCATAACCTTGATAACTCAAGTCATTACTCTTTGTATTAAATTGACTTATCAAAACTGAATCATCATTTTATCTGATATCATCTAAAAATAAATTATTTTGATTATGATATTTAATATGAGAGATTTGCATTAGCCAGAGAAATTTCAATTAAATAACAATCACATAAAGAAGAAAGAAATTTAATATATTTAGGAAATTATAGATTATAAGGCAGTAATAAATAGCAGGAACATTTTAAAGTTTACATAATTAATAATAAAAAATAATCGCAAGAATGAAGTTTATCGTTTTAACCAATCCTGATGTAGGTAACAACTTTGTAAATGAATTGATCGTTTCTGGCTTGATTCCTGAAATGATCGTCACTGATAGTCCTTTTTACGTAAAGAAAACTTTTTTTTTAAAATATCTTGCGAAAAAATTCCTTCAACTACTAAGGTATTTAAAAAATAGAGATACAATAAAAAGAAAGTATCAACCCTATTTTCTAGCTAAAAAATACAATATCCCGATTTATAATTCTAAGAACGTGAATAGCAAAATGTTTGAAAAAATAATTAAGGATAAGGAAATAGACTATATTTTTACTTTTATTTTTAAAATTTTAAAAGAAAATATATTTAGTGCTCCTAAATTTGGCTGCATAAACTTTCATCCCTCACTTCTTCCTTATAACAGGGGCGCTACTCCATGGAGTTGGATCGTTTTAAATAATGAACGGAAAACGGGGATAACCTTTCACCAGATAACCAAGGGTATTGATAAAGGCAGTATAATCGAACAATATGAAATTCCAATTTCAGAGTATGCAAACATTAAAATATTAAAGCAATATTTATTCAGTCTTGGTTCCATCTTATTCGTGCAGCTTATTTTTAAATTTAAGCATAACAAAGAACAAATTATTATTAAAGATCAAATTGAAAAAGGATCTTATCAACCACCTTTTAGAGCTGATAATAGAGTTATTTCAGAAAATAATACTGTTGAAGAGATCGGTAGTATTATTAGAGCCTCCAGAGATGAACATAACGATTCTGTATACATTTACAACGGTAAGAAACTGATTGTTATTAATTATTTGGAGATGATCAACAACGAATTGACAATTTCAAAATTTCCATTTAAAGATAAAGATGGAAACATATTTATCAAATCATT
>DAOUPU010000066.1 GCA_030625995.1 Flavobacteriaceae bacterium | reverse complement strand
GGTTTCTTTAACGCTGGCAGCTTTTATTGAATTTTGGTATATTTTAGCCGTATCTGCATAATGACCTGCCCAAGCTTCCCAGTTTCCGGCGTGGTAATCCTTGAGAAGTGCTTTTACAACATCAATTTCCTTTGATTCGGAGAAATAGCGTTGTGGTTCATTTTTTTGACATGCGGTAAACAGGACTATTACAAGTCCCAATAAAATTAATTTTTTCATAATGGTATATTATTTAAGTATTAAAATGAATAAAACCTCATGAATTGTATTTAACCATCAGGCTTATGATAAATTTATTTTTTAGGTAAATAACTCAAATCTGCCCGCATCCAGCCTGTTTTTTCGTCAGATCGAAGTACTCTGGCTCTTATTTTTTTTACTAAGGGCATCATATCCTCTCCCATGCCTTCCCAATTTTCAGCAGCAAGGGTTTCGAACTTTACAGGATCCTCTCCTTCTATTACTATTAAATAATATTTTCCCATGATGCCAAAACCTGTACTGTAGATCCTGTAATTCATTTTAGAATTTTTCTTAACGAATAATTCTTTTATCTCATTTAAAGCCTCTACATATCCCTTCTCATCAGACGGTGTCACATAATCATACATAAATTTTCTATAGTATTTTCCTTCCGGATTTGGATTGATTCCTTCGGGTTGATAGGAAAGGTCCTTGTGCAGATATATTACATAGTCTCCATGTTCATCATAACAAGGATTGAATCTGTCGAATATGGCACTCATTTTATCCTTACCCATTTTATCTGCCAGAAATGAGAAATTATTAACATCCAATTCTGCAAATTTTTCCATCGGAGTTATATATAAATAAGTATGGTCATCTTGAGAAACAGTCATCCAATTCAACTCTTGAATGTTGTTTTCCTTGCATGCTGCAATCAAATCTTTGGAGACTTGTTCATATTCTTCCACCATACCTGGTTTTACCCTATCTTCATGTACTAAATATGCCTGTTGGTTAGACCCATCTTGAGCCAAGGCTAGAAAACCTGACAGTATTAATGTAATCAATAGGGCATTTTTGAAAATTTCCCTCATTAATGAAGATATTGATTTTTTGTGCTTATAATTTTTCCTTGAAAAGTTCATAGTTCTAGTGTTAGATTGATATTTATTTTAGTTTTGATTTTTATTTTCACTCAAAATTAGGTGGGTTTAAAGTGTATCCTAATTGTTGTAACAGATCCAATTCATTATAGGACACATCTTCCTCAATAATTTTCCCTTCTTCATTGAATATTATTCGTGACATTCCGTTCACTTTGACCTTTTTACCTGTTGCAGGGAATTCACCAAATACTCCCGTATTGGTGGCTGCAAAAGTCCAATTATAAAACGCATAATTATCAGAAAGATGTAGGTTGGATATGCTTATAAAAAGATCAGGGAAACCACCTATAAAAACTGCTATATTTGCTGCTATTTCTTTTCTGTCATTAGCAACGATAATATTGTTCACACGACGCGAAGCATTCTCCGTCATCACCATTTCGAGCTTGTGTAGTTCTTTATTATTCCAACAAGCTTGCAAAAGGGTGTCCACTGCCATATTCATTTGAGTTTCCATTAGAAATGTATTGCTTTTCTCTTGATTATTGAAGTCGCAAGAAGCTAATAACAAGAAAGTTAACCCAAAGAAAAAGAGTATAGTTCCCCTATAGGGTTTTGACAAAAAGTTTGTTCTATTTAGATAAAGACTAGACATTTCAATACTAAGAACTTGGTTTTTATTAATTTTTCCAACTCTGATAGGATGAAACATGTAAATTATTGTCCCAATGGGTGAAATTTTTTATCGAAGCAATTGAAATATTAAATATTGTAACTTAGAGCAAATTTAATAGGTAATTTATTGCATTACCATCTAAATGGTCCAGGTGGAAAAACATTTCTTAAAATATATTATAGGTGTTTTAATTTTTTTCAACCCTTTCATCTCTTATGGGCAGATCATAGATCTGACCAAAGAAAATCCATATACGAAAGTTTTTGTTGAAACAGATAATTTTGGAACCTCCTATCTGCAAACATTAGAAGATGCGGTAGAAAAAGTTGGAAATGATACCATTCAATTTTCTATTCTGAACGATCTTGCATACTATTGGCATTCACGAAATTTACTTAAGGCCTTAGAATTTACAAAAAAAGGAATGGCTCTTACCAAGGGAAAAAATAACACGCTTTGGTACGGAAGGTTCCAAATTACCTATGGATCGATCTTGTTGCGAATGGAAAAACTGGATAGTGCATATGTTGTACTGGAAGACGCAAAAAGCAGAGTCTATGAAGTAGATCTGGCCTTTTTGAATACACAGTTAGGTTATGTTTTCGAACGCAGAGGCCAGGTGGACAGGGCTGCTGATTATGCCATGGAGTCCTTGCGTTTAGGAGAAAAATTTAATGACAAGAAAGCCATTGCAATAGCATATAGTGATCTCTGTAATTTATTTTGGAAGCAATCTAAGTTCGACGAAGGCTTAGAATATGGATTGAAATCTATAAGTATTTTTGAAGAAAGGGGTGTTAACGATCTAGATTATGATTTTACTCTATACCTTGTTGGTAATAGCCTCATGGCATTAAAAAAATATGATGAGGCAAAAAATTATTTCGACCATGCAATTGCCATGGGTGAAAGGTATGGATTTTACAATAATCTCTGTGATGTTCAAATTTCCCTGGTTGAATTTTATGCCGCTGTAAACAAATTTCCAGAGGCTGAAGAAGCTGGTTTAAAAGCTTATGAATATGCAGAATTAATAGACAATAATTTCCTGATGATGCGGTCCTGGCTATCAGTAGGAAAATTGCAATATCTGCAGGGTAAGTACATTACGGCCATAGAAAGTTTGAACAAGTGCCTTGAAATTGCAACAGAAGATTTTGGCGATGTCTATTTTTTAAGTCAGGCATATGAAACCTTAGGTAAGGCATATGCGGGTAATCATAGTTACCAGGAGGCATATACAGCTTTAGCGGAATATGATAAATTAAAAAGCAAATTCTTTACTTCTGAAGCCGATCATCGAATCTCATTACTTCAAACTGAATTTGAGGTGGCACAAAAAGAAAGTACCATTCAAGTGCAGGAGTCACAGATCAAGAAACAGAGAACAAGGCAAACGTTGATATCTATTATCACAGGTCTTTTGTTTCTTCTATTGTCCGTTTTATTTGTAACCTATAGAATTGATAGAAAGAAGAATCATCTACTTGAAAAGCAGAATAAGGAGAAAGAATTCTTATTAAAAGAAATACATCATCGGGTAAAAAATAACTTAGGTATTGTTTCCAGTTTGTTATCCTTGCAATCAGCACTCATTGAAGATCAAGGAGTAAAGGATATTATGGAGGAAAGTGAAAATAGAGTGTATTCAATGAGTATGATACATCAAAAACTTTATCAGGGGAAAAACATTGACGCCATTGAAATGAAAGATTACTTCATTAATTTAGGTAACCATATCCTGGATTCATTTGGAATGGGGGGCCGAATAATAATAAACTATGCTATGGCGCCTATTGAACTGGATGTTGATACGGCAATTCCATTAGGGCTAATTGTAAATGAATTATTGACAAATTCCTTAAAATATGCCTTTCCGAATGATAGGGAGGGAGAAATAATAATTTCTCTTTTTGAAGTTGATGAGAACACAGTCAGATTGGAGGTTACCGATAATGGTATTGGCATAAAATCAGAGACTCCAACTCGAGGAACCGGTTTCGGCACACAACTTATACAGTTATTGATCCAACAATTGGAAGGAAAAGATAAAGATACTTCAAGGGAATGCGCCGCCTTTTGTTTTGAGTTTCCACAGGGAAAATCAATTAAATAGTTCCCGTAAGCAAACTCTATTTTCTTGCGTATGTCTGTTAGAAATCGCCGAGGTTGAGGCGGATGCAGTTCTGAATCCCGATAACTATACAGGACAAGGAGTCAGCCATAGCTAATGGCTGTTTTTAGCACAAGTCCAACCCTGAAATCGGTGTTTTCTGGCAGACACTAAATAGTTTGTAATCGAGTCAATAGATCAGCTCTTAGAGATTTGCTTAGTGGAATTGCCTTTCGGGAAATTACCAGATGTTTCGCAGCCACTTCATCTATTTGCAACAAATTAATGATATAAGAACGATGTACTCTAATAAAATATTCCTTCGGTAATTTTTTCTCTATGTCTTTAAGGGTTACTACTAAAAGAAATATTTTACCCTTAGAATGAATGCGACAATAATTACGATCTGCTTCAATATATAAAATATCCGAAATTATAATTTTAACAATTCTATCATTATGCCTTACAAAGATCCTATCGCTTAAAACAAAAGAAGGTTCACTAGCGTGCTCTTCGGCAACTTTAATTTCATTTTCAATTATTCGGTTAGCTGTTAGTTCAATGGCATGTTGCAAATCCAATTTTTTAAATGGTTTGGAAATAAAAGCGTAAGGATTGGTCATTTTAGCTCTCTCAAAATTTGCATCATCCACATTAGATGTCACATATATTATAGGTATATCAAATTGCTTTTGCATTTGGTGTGCAGTTTCAATACCGTCCAATTCTCCTTTTAACTGTATGTCTAGCAGTATAATATCGGGTAAATTTTTTTCAATATGAACCAATGCCTCTTCACCTCGAGAAACGATACCACTAACCTCATATCCTAAATTTGTCAATTGCAAAGAGGTGTTCGCGGCAATAATCATCTCATCCTCTACAATAAGAATTTTGATTGGGGAACCCATAAATTGTTAAGTTAAAAAAATTAAAATCGAGGTAAATTACAACTTTATTTTTTAATGGTTCTAAATAACGATTTCGCGTAATTTTTTATATCAAGTTAAACACGACTCTAATAATGAATCCAGCCTTCTTGGAAATGGTTCTTTTTTAGCCTTATATTTTAGTGTAAAAAAAAATATGGTTTTTGATTCAGAAGAAGAAATTTAAATCTTCAAGATAGGTCAAATCCAAAAATGAGACTATAGAGTTTGGTAATACTCCCATTTTTCTTTTAGCTCTGCTAATAACTCTTCATATTCCTGATACCCTTTTAAGTTAATTAGATTAGGATCAGAATGAAACAAAGGATAGTTGGGAAAACCTGTTTTTGCGGCTTTATTTAACCAATCAACTGCTTCTTGTTTATCATTCATTAATGCAAAAGCAATTCCTAAATGATGATAGATATGATGAGCATGAATGAAGTCCTCTGAATTATCGAGAGCTAATTCAATTCTTTTTACGGCATCAATATTTTGCCCTTTACTTGCCATTATTATTGCATAAACACTAGCAAAATGTGGATTATTAGAATTACTCTTTAAATCAGCATTTAATAATTCGAGTGCTTTTTCCGGCTGCTTTAAATAAAAAAAATTTAAGGCTTTTAAAGAGCGGGTGAGCTCAGGTGCAAAATTGACAGGTATTTTTTCAAATTCCTTTAATGCAGCATTATAATCTCCTTGAAAAAGTAATGTTTCTCCAATAAATCTCCTCGCCATAAAATTACCGGGATCTAATTCTAAACTTTTTTGTGCATTCTGAAGTGCATCTTCAAACAAGCCTATGTGGAATTGAACCAGTGCCAATTGTTCGTAAGCCACACCAAGTTTAGGGTCTTTTGCAATTGCTTTCAAAATCTCATTTATAGCTTCTTCATGTGCGAAATTATGACTCTGACTCCAATAAAATTGCCCTTGGATCACATGAGGGTTCGCTAATGTTGAGTTTAACCGCAAAGCTTTTCCCGCTGCGGAATAGGCTTCTTCTTCCCATTTTGGATTAGGGTCAAAAGTGAGGCTTTTTCGCATGTATGCACTTGCCAGTTTATTATAAGCCATGGCAAATTCTGTGTCAATTTCAATCGCTTTTTTATAATAAGAAATAGCCGTATCAATATCTGAAAGTGTCACTTTTTTATGATGATATTCTCCCTTTAAATAAAAATCCAAAGCTTTGAGATTTGAAGTAAGGTCTTCTGTTTTAGAATTTGAATCATTTTTTTCAATTTGACCTTCTACATCGACTGTATCCATTTTTGTTTTCCATAGAGGTTTTATCAGTAAAAAACCTACAACAAAGATTAAGACAACAATGATCAATTTATTGAACTTACTTCCTGTTTTCGCTAAAATGGATGTCTTTTGATCCACTTCTTTAGTTTTCTTTATTCCTTCGGGGGTCATTTCGTATACCCAGGCAAAAAGCAACCATATGGGAAAGCCAATAGTTAATAAAAAAAGAATGGTTTTTAAAATGAATGGTGGTGCATTGAAAGTCGGCAGAAAAATAGATGCAACCTGAGCAACCAACCATGCAACGACCAAATAAGCAATAGCTGCTTTAAAAACGTTTCGTCTTTTTAATTCGGATATGTATTTTTTTAGATTCAAAAATTTTAATAACCTAACAAAGTTATCAAAAAAAGCACATCAAGAACAAGAGGCTTAAAAACAAGTACTTAATGGGCAATAAATATAAATACTTAATCTTTTACCATAAAAGAGATTATTAATCTTTTAACTTTATTTGCGTGTTCAGAATTAAACAGATGTTGTGCATGGCTACTACCTGAATACTCTTTCATTTTTTTTGGATCAGCAGATGCCTTATAAATTTTTATAATACTATGAAACATTCCTTCGTTCTTAGAAACAATGAATAATTTATTTATTTGGTTGGATTTGATTGCCGGTCCACCGGCCGGTGCCATAAGTACTACTTTAGCAATGTTGTCATTCTTTCGGTCTAAAGCCGAAAGTACAGCTGCTCCCCCCATACTTCCACCGATAATATTAATGTCGGTATAACCATTATTTTTTGCATAATTAACGGCTCCTAAAATATCATTTGATTTATCGTTTGATGATCCTGATTTGCTATTGCCATAACCTCTAAAATCTATAGAAAGACCGGCAATATTTTGTTTTTGAAATTCTTGCGCTAAAAAATACCAGCTTTCTTTATTAAATATTGCACCATGGGCATAAATAATTATTTTCGTGGAAGTGGTTGGGAATAGTGCAGCTTCAATATTACCTCCATCCTCTGTGTTAAAATGTACAATGTCAAAATCATTATTTTGACTCATAATCTTTTGATTTTCACAGAAAATTAGAATAAGTGCTAATATTAATAATTTTGTTATCTTCATTCGTTTTTTCGAATGTTTAAAAGGTTAATTCGTTAAAACCTGAGTTCGAGCAAAGATTAGCTCAAACTCAGGTTTAAAGATAAAAAATTACAAACGAGTGAATTGTTATAATGAACTTAAATATTCATTTAATGCATCTTCTATTATAATTTTTTTAGTGATCTGATAATTCACTTTATTTATATTCAAGTCATTTTTCAAAAATTTACCTATACGTAAGGCAATTAATAGATCAACATCAGCAAGCAATTCAATAATTTCCTGGTGGGTGTGACCACCTTCTCTTTTTTGATGATCCTGTCCGTGACCATGTTCATTATGTTTATGCGTGTTTTCCCTGTAGTCAATATTTATAAATTGGCCATCTATAATTTCATAAACAACAAATTCTTTACATCGCCCGGTTCTTTCTGCTATCGTTTTTCGATCGTTTGTAGGAAATGAGATTTTCATATATTTAACATTAGTATTATTTAGTTCTGATTAATTTTTACATACCCGGTAGTCGAGGTATCTTTTTTAGCTTAGAATTTTTAAAATACCAACCCCATCCCTTTTTCATCCAGTGCCCTATAATTGGAAGTGGAAAAATAACTTCTTTTTTATGGTTTCTATAAACAAAAGCTGCACCATCTCCACTATCCATCACACAAAGAATGTTTAGGTGTTCTTTATAGCCTTTTCTCAGATTACTGCCATTTTCTTTTTCACTAATATTGAAGGCTAAATTTCTGGCCATGACCTCAGCAATATGACCTTGTTTTGCTTTCCAGTTTGGTCCTTCTAAGGCCGAAGAATCACCTATGGCATAAACAGAAGTTTTGCTTGTAGGCTCACTTTTATCGAATTGAACTTCAAAAAAATCGTTAATTTTAATAAATCCCGCTTCACTCAGCGGTAGGTCGGAGGCATTATAAAATATGTTATGCCCTTGCAAAGCAGGAATATACATAGTATAATCACTCATTAACTTGGTGTCATCCTTAAAAATAATTCCATCTTCTTCAAATCGCTTGATAGGCTTGCCAACATGTTTGTCAATTTTAAGTCGCTGGTAATATGCATCCATAAATTCAGGAGCTTTTTTTCCCATTTTTGCACCCGGATTTTCCATTGGAGCAAAGAAGACCAACTTAAATTTATTGCGTATTTTTTTCTTTTTTAAATAGTCATTAACGTTGAATAACAGTTCAAATGCAGGACCTCCTCGAACGGCACTTTTGTCATGTGGGTTACCCCCAAATCCCATGGCAATGGTACCTCCTCCTTTTTCTATTAGTACATCTAATTTATCCCTAAGTTCTATCGCTTCAGAAGGTGCTCCACAAATGGATGAGAAATTTTCTTTCCCTTCATATTTGCGTTTCCCCGCTCCCATGGCAATGATCAGGTGGTCATAATTTGAAAACGTTTGGTCTTTACAAATTACAGTTCCTGTTTTAGCTTTGATCTCAATAATTTCATCTTTTACCCATGTAAAACCATGACTCTTTTCAAGAGCTGCCATACTTACACAGCTGTCCTCAAATTTAATTTTCTTTACAGGTATCCAAATAGAAGTTGGGTAAACATAAAGATAATCTCTGTTTGAGATCAAGGTGACCTCAAATTTTTCTCTTCTTAAAAATATTGCAGCTTCCACTCCTGCAAAACCACCTCCTAAAATCAGTACTTTTTTACCCATAATAATTTAATTAATAGGTGCAAAGTTAAATACTAATATCCTACCTATATGTAGTATTTATTACCGGAAGAAAGATTATTTATTATGGTTTTTATAATAGAAATGGCTCATAATAAAAAGAATTCCCACGACAACAAAAGGAAGTGTTATAGAAGCGATGATCCCTAAGCTCATCCATACGGAATGATTCATATTGTAATTGTGTATAAACACAACCGGACTTAAACCAAGTCCAATAATGATAAAGACAATACCACCAATGTTTTCCCATTTCCAAGCTATAACAAGTAGAGCAGTCAATATAAATGATGGTATAAGATGCATTATAAAAGCTCCAATTTGTTGCCAAATACTGAGGTTGGGTTGAAAAGCGTCTAAGGCAAATAAACTAATAAAAAGAATTGCTAGAATGCAGATTATTCGTGGTAACCAAAAAAGTATTCTGGTCTTGTTCATTTTCTATTAAAGTTATAAAAATTTATCTAAACCTCCGAGGTATTCAGAATTAATTTGAGATGAAACGGAAAATTTTATTAATTTGCTTTTTTAAAATTAAATTTATAAATAACCAAGGAGTCTTTTTCATACCCTTTGATTGTTCTTCGATAATTGTTCTCGTCTATAAACTCATATTTCACCTGATATGGATTTTTATAGTCTCTGTTCTCAAAAACAATAGCCTGCTCATTGATGCTGACTGCCTTAAATATTTTCGGGTTTGAATTTTTTATTATGCTAAACAAAATAATATTGTCTTCTACTTTTTGTATTCTGGTAGTTGCGCTATACAGCGTATCCTGTTTTTGAATATAGTATCCTTTCTGTTGCATATTGCCATCTTCCTTTAGTTCCCATTTTTCGTGTAATTCTCCGTCAAATGCCTCCGTTTTCCAATTTCCAGTCAATTTGTGTTCAAGATTTAAATGGTCCTTTTTTTGAACATTCTGAAAGCAGGAAGCAGTCAAAAAACCAAGCAAAATTATTATCCTATATTTCATATTCTGTCTTTTTAGGTTTACATTTCCCAATTATAATCCAAAACTTTTTGGATCCAGTATTCCAGATCGGCATCCAGATCAAAACCATCAGGTGTTACAAAGATATAACCTTTCATAGGTCTACCGGTAAAATCCATTGGCAAGCAAACGCTTTTTCTGATCTCTTCTTCATAAACCTTTTCACCAATTTTAGCCATCAACAAACTATCGCCATATTTTTTATCTATATGGATCCCACAACACATTTTTTCATTAACCATGAATACCAAACCTCCCATCATTTTTTTTGTGTAAAAGTCGATGTTCTTGGTTTCAAATATTTGTTTGATTCTCTCTCCTAAGAATTCGTCGTAAGCCATAGTTATCTATTCATTTATTTTATTTAATCCCGAAGTATTACTTCAATTTTATTAAGATCACCTCATCCTTTATTCCTGTAAGCTTATTCAAATATACTCTTTCATCGATAATGCGGGTTAATCTAAAAAACATTAATTTTGTAGTATTCAAAACAAAGGGCTAATGGTAAAGAATTTGGAAAAGGCAAAATCAGAGTTAGAGCGTGTCGGTTATTTAAATCTTGACATGAAACCCGGTATTGATTTTGCTGCAGAGATCATAAAATTAAAAAAGGAGAAAAATGCCGTTATTTTAGCACATTACTATCAGGAACCTGCCATTCAGGATATAGCAGATTATGTAGGAGATAGTTTAGGCCTTTCCTATAAAGCAGCTGAAGTAGATGCGGATATTATAGTTTTCGCCGGTGTCCATTTTATGGCAGAAACAGCCAAAATCTTAAACCCGGCTAAAAAGGTCATCCTCCCTGATCTGAATGCAGGCTGTTCTCTGGCAGAATCCTGCAGTGCAGAAGATCTTCAAGCCCTGAAAGATAAGCATCCTGATCACCTTGTTGTTACTTATGTTAATACTTCGGCAGAGGTTAAGGCAATAAGTGATCTGTGTTGTACCTCCTCCAATGCAAAAAAAATTGTAGAATCTATACCACTGGATCAACCGATTATTTTCGCTCCTGATAAAAACCTCGGTGCCTGGATACAAAAAGAAACAGGTAGGAAAATGTTGCTTTGGGATGGAGCTTGTATAGTTCATGAGGCATTCTCTATTGATAAATTGATAAAAACACATCAAAAAAATCCAAATGCAACTATAATTGCCCATCCGGAATCAGAAGATCATATATTAAAAACTGCAGCATATGTTGGATCTACATCCGGTATGATAAATTATGTCAAAAATAATCCTGC
>DAOUPU010000032.1 GCA_030625995.1 Flavobacteriaceae bacterium | reverse complement strand
AAAACAAATTCGAAGAACTTATAAATAACGCTGGAATTATTAGAAATAAATTAAAAATACGTGCAACAATAAGCAATGCTCAAGCATTCATAAATATTCAAAAAGAACTTGGTTCTTTTTCAAAATATATTTGGGGTTTTGTAAACCATAAACCTATTAGCAATAATTGGAAAAGTATGCAGGAAATCCCCGCAACTACAGAACTCTCTGACAAACTTTCCAAAGACCTAAAAAAACGCGGCTTTAAATTTGTTGGCTCTACAGTAATTTATGCTCATATGCAAGCTACTGGAATGGTAAACGACCATGTGACAGGTTGTTTCAGACATCAGGAAGTTTAATGAAAGGTTTTACTGTTCAATTGGTTTGACCTTTTTGACAGGTATATAAATTTCCGTAATTAAATCCGCAGGGTTTGGTGTTGTCAAACTATTATTAACATAAACTTCAAAAGGTTCGCCATCTTCGATCATAATGTGATCTAAAAGATTTTCAACTTCGATCATCGCTTTTTCCCACGCTTTGTTCGAGTTTTCATAACTTCCTTTTAAAGTGGATTTAAAATAACTTCCTCTTTCCATAAACCCAGTTAATATATCTGTCCCTTTTGGTGTTATCATCCTCTCAGGAATTGGATAACAAACAGAAAACATGGTAGTTCCGTTTTCTACATCAAATTTGTGGTATATAGTAAACGGGCTTCCCGAAGTACGTACATTATTTGACGCTACAAAACCGCCAACTTCTGCCAACATCCCTGGAAATTTAGAACTCATTTCACTAATTTTAGTAGAAGTTGTGAGGTATAAATAAAATCCACCGCTATGATCAACAATACCTTGATTTGTAATGCTAAACACCTTCATCTTATTTTGAATGCTCTCGTCTAAAAGTTCTAAACCTCTTTCTTGCATAGCTCCTAAATCTTTTTCCATACCCTCTGTCATATATCGAAAAAAGAAACTAATTGTACCCCTCATGCCCCAAGTAACATTAGTTCCTTCATCAATTTTTTCCAATCTCCAGTACACCTCAGATTTCATATCCCCGAAAGGGGTTTTAAATATTATTTCCTGATCTAAACTTTTTGGCTTTTCTGTTCTTAATGTGGTCATAGATCCATCTCCATCTTGCTCACT
This sequence comes from Flavobacteriaceae bacterium, assembly GCA_030625995.1. Lineage (GTDB taxonomy): Bacteria > Bacteroidota > Bacteroidia > Flavobacteriales > Flavobacteriaceae > Lutimonas. The sequence continues at coordinate 16,997 of DAOUPU010000032.1, read as the reverse complement.
GGTCCAGGAATAAGAGCCTCCAACACCAGCTGTATTCTCTGAGTAAATTGCTGCTAAAGTTGAATCCTGTTCATACCACGGCCCCCAATCCTTCCAGTTTTTATAATCATTTAAATCATTAAAAATAACTTCAGGATTTGCTCTGATTATTCTTGATCTTCTCACGTCATAATCCCCGTCTAAAGTTGCTAAATAAACAGCTCCTACAACGACAACAATTAACAGAATTAAAAATATGTATTTTACAGTTTTCATTTTGAGATGCATTTTTATTATACCTATCAAATATAGGTAAATAATAGATAAGAACTTATTTGTTATTTCCATTTTTAAATGATCTTAACTCTTGGTAAGCACAATGTTTATGATTATTTTTGAAGTTAATTTAAATATAAATATCTCATGAAATTTAATCAGTTATTAAGTGCTATTATACTGGTCGTTTTATTATATTCTTGTTCAGAAACTAAAAAAAATAATTCTGAAGTTATTGAGGTAATTGAGGCTCAAAATGAATTTGTTTATCTAGCCGAGCAGTTCGCTGACATAAAGATCTTACGGTACCAAATTCCGGGTTTCGATCAGCTTTCCATACAACAAAAAAAGTATGTTTATTATTTAACTCAGGCCGGACTGGCAGGACGTGATATTATATATGATCAAAATTATCGATATAATTTAACTATACGCAGAAGCTTAGAAAACATCTATCAAAATTATCGGGGAGATAAAAATAACAACGATTGGAAAAATTTCGAAACCTATTTAAAGCAAATCTGGTTTGCGAATGGTATTCATCATCATTATTCGAATGGTAAATTCAAACCACAATTCTCGCAAGATTATTTGAACAAACTATTAAGTGAAACAAACTCTAAGTTGAACGGTGAAGAATTTGATGTTATTTTTAATAATGTAGATACCAAAAAGGTAAATTTAGATCCTAAAACAGGATTGGTAAAAGGATCAGCCGTTAATTTTTACGCTCCTAATGTTACTGCAAAAGACGTTGATCGCTATTATTCAAAAATTGTGGTCGATAAAAAAACACCTATAGAAATAGGATTAAATTCCAAATTGGTTAAAGAAAAAGGCAAACTTAAAGAAGAGGTTTGGAAAAGTGGTGGTATGTACGGCGCTTCCATCGATAAAATCATTTATTGGTTAGAAAAGGCCAAAGATGTAACCGAAAATAAAGAACAAGCCAAAGGATTGGATCTATTGATAAAATATTACCAAACCGGCGATCTAAAAGTTTGGGATGAATACAATATTGTTTGGGCGAAATCTATCGATGGAGATATTGACTATATCAATGGTTTTATTGAAGTTTATAACGACCCTAAAGGTTACAAAGGATCTTATGAATCTGTTGTTCAGATCAAAGATTTTGATATGTCGAAAAAAATGGCGGTAGTTGCAAACAACGCCCAATGGTTTGAAGATAATTCTACCTTAATGGAGGAACATAAAAAGAAAAATGTTGTCGGTGTTACCTATAATACTGTAAATATTGCGGGTGAAGCAGGAGATTCTTCCCCTTCTACTCCAATAGGAATTAATTTACCAAACAACAATTGGATTAGAGAACAACACGGATCAAAATCAGTTTCTTTAGGAAATATTATTGGAGCATATAATAATTCGGCTGGAAGTGGCAGATTGGCTGAATTTGCATATAATGATGAGGAAGTTGAATTCGAGGAAAAATACGGTCAGGCAGCTGATAAATTACATACTGCCTTACATGAAGTAATTGGTCATGCGAGCGGGCAGCTTAATGAAGGAGTTGGAACGCCAAAAGAAAGCTTAAAAAGCTATGCTTCAACACTTGAAGAAGCCCGTGCGGATTTAGTCGGTTTATATTATTTACCCGATGAAAAATTAGTTGAAATAGGAATTTCGCCTGACGCAAAAGGCATAGGGAAAGCAGCTTTTGATGGCTATATTAGAAATGGTTTAATGGTTCAATTAATTCGATTAAATCTAGGAGATGACATCGAAGAACCTCATATGCGAAATCGTCAGTTGGTAGCATCTTGGGCGATGGAAAAAGGTGCGAAGGACAACGTCATTGAAAAAGTCACCAAAGATGGAAAAACGTATTTTGTAATCAATGATTACGATCAATTGAGAACTTTATTTGGAGATCTCTTGCGTGAGATACAAAGAATAAAATCAGAAGGAGACTATGAAGCGGGAAAAAATTTAGTTGAAAATTACGGCGTTAAAGTAGACCAGGATATACACATAGAAGTTTTAGAAAGAAACAATAAATTTAAATCGGCACCCTATAGTGGATTTATCAATCCTGTGTTGCTGCCATCAATGGATGAAAGTGGAGAAATTATAGATATTTCTGTAATTCAACCGGAATCTTTTGCAATTCAAATGTTAGAATACGCAAAACTGTACACTACATTGCCTAATGAGAATTAATGACTGGAGTCATAACAAAATCAACCGGAAGCTGGTATATTGTAAGAGATGAGAATTCTAAACGATATAAATGCCGTATAAGGGGTAAATTCCGAATTAAAGGAATAAAAAGTACCAGCCCGGTTACGGTTGGTGATCATGTGGATTTTGAATTAGAAAAAGATAGCGATACAGGTATTATTACGGATATACACAAAAGAAAAAACTATATTATTAGGAAATCGGTCAATCTATCCAAACAAACGCATATACTCGCTGCAAATATTGACCAGGCTTTCTTACTTGTAACCTTAGACCATCCTCCAACCTTTCCCTCTTTTATAGATCGTTTTTTAGCAACGGCAGAAGCTTACAATATTGAAACTGTTTTATTGTTCAATAAAGTTGATCTATACGATGAAAAGCTTAATATTAAAAAGAATGATCTTATAAATATTTACAAAAATATTGGTTACCAGTGCATTGAAATTTCGGTAACTGAAAAAATCAATATTAGAGAAGTTGAAAATTTAATGAAAGATAAAGTAAACATCTTCGCCGGTCATTCCGGTGTTGGTAAATCCTCGCTAATAAATGTAATTGCAACCGATCTAAATTTAAAGATTGCCCAAATTTCCACACAGCATAAACAAGGGCAACATACAACCACCTTTGCTGAAATGTTTGCTCTTCCATTCGGAGGATATATAATTGACACTCCGGGAATTAAAGGCTTTGGTGTAGTAGATTTTGAGCAAAATGAAATTGGTGATTTCTTTAGAGAATTCTTTGCTTTAAAACATTTGTGCAAATTTAATAATTGCCTGCATGTTAATGAACCCAAATGTGCCGTTAAAGAGGCACTGGCAAAAGGTGAAATTGCTCCTTCAAGATATAAAAGTTACTTACAGCTTTTAGCAGGTGAAGATGAGAATTATAGGATTAGCGTATTTGAATAGTAACTAATCAAAATTATAGAATTATCAATTAAATGAAAGCAGTAGTTCAAAGAGTATCCAAAGCTTCCGTTTTGATTAACGGTACAATCAACAGTCAAATTTCGGAGGGTATCTTAATTTTGTTAGGTATTTCAGATAATGATACGAGTGAAGATATTCTTTGGTTATCAAATAAAATTGCGAATCTTCGTATTTTTAATGATGACAATGAGATAATGAACAGATCGCTTATAGATATTAGTGGTGATGTTATTGTTGTGAGTCAATTTACTTTAATGGCAAGTACAAAAAAAGGCAATCGCCCATCATATATCAAAGCGGCTAAACCAGAGATTGCCATTCCACTTTACGAAAAATTTATTGCACAAATAGAGGCTGATCTGAATAAAAAAGTTGGTTCCGGAGTCTTTGGAGCAGATATGAAAGTTGAACTAACAAATGACGGGCCGGTAACAATTATAATTGACAGCAAGAATAAATTCTGATTTTCCTAAAAATCAACATTTACAATCGTCATCACAATTTGCCTTATTCTTTTTTGATTTAAAAAAATATTTTTTGATCAAGAAGAACAGAGCTAAAAATAATGCGATATATACTAAGATCTCTTGCATATACTATTTAGGGTCTACTTAAAAACACACATTCAATTGTTTGTCAAAATTTTATATAGAATTGCTGTTTGCAAAATGCAAAGTTATTTAATATAAATGTCTAAAATCCTTGCATTTGATTTTTAAAAATTATTTAGCCCCAAGCACAACATCTACTTCATTGTCTTCGTCTCGCAGTATTACTATACAGCTTCGACTTGTCAATTCGCATATATTGCGCCTGTGACTTTTTCAGCAAACCCTATTTAGATTAAAGCTGAATAGGTAATAAAAGCAGCCAGATAAGCCAAAGCACCCATGCCTAATAATTGCAATATCGGCCACTTCCAGCTGTTAGTTTCCCGTTTAACTATGGCTAGCGTACTTACACATTGCATGGCAAAAGCATAAAAAACCAATAAGGACATACCCACTGGAAAATTGAATAACTTTTCACCTGTTTCCTGATTGATCTCAGCTCCCATCCTTTGTTTGATAGTCGTATTATTCTCATCATCATTACCAACACTGTAAATTGTTGCCAGGGTACCTACAAAAACTTCCCTTGCCGCAAATGAGGAGATCAGAGCAATTCCAATTTTCCAATCATAACCCAAAGGTTTTATTGCCGGTTCAATAGATTTCCCCATAATACCTATGTAAGATTGCTCTAATTTAAACGAAGCTAATTGTTCATCATATTCTTCTTCACTTAGATTTGCATTTCCTGCATGGTTATTAAAATTTTCTTCAGAATTATCAAAATCATTTGGCCCGTTAGATGCCAAAAACCAAAGTATAATGGAGATTGCCAATATTATTTTTCCCGCTCCAAAAACAAAGGCTTTTGTTTTTTCAATAACGGTATAAATAACATTCTTAAAGGAAGGTATTTTATAGTTTGGCATTTCAATTACAAAGAAACTTTTGCTTTTATCTTTTAATATGTGATGTAATAGATAACCAGATACCAATGCTGATCCAAAACCTAAAAAATATAGGGCCAATAACGTTAATCCTTGTAAGCTAAAAATTCCAAATACGCGGTCTTGAGGAATTATCAATGCTATTATTATGGCATAGACAGGCAGCCTTGCAGAACAAGTTGTGAACGGCACAACTAGAATAGTAATCAGTCGATCTTTCCAACCACTAATATTTCTTGCGGCCATGATCGCCGGAATAGCACATGCAGTTCCCGAAATTAAAGGCACGACACTTTTTCCGCTCATTCCAAAACGACGCATAACTTTATCCATTAAAAAGACCACACGACTCATATAGCCCGTTTCTTCCAGAATTGCCACAAACAAAAATAGAATGGCGATCTGAGGTATAAATATTACAATACCCCCAATACCCGGAATTATACCTTCACTTATCAAATTTGTAAACATCCCTGATGGCAAAACCTCCTTTGTCTTTGTACTAAGATATGCGAAGAACTCATCTATTAAGTCCATTGGTATGCTCGCCCAATCAAAAATAGATTGAAAAATAAGCATTAAAATCAATCCAAAAATTACATAGCCAAAAATTCTATGTGTTAATATTTTATCTAACTTACTACGCAAATCTGTTGCTTTCTCAATATCTACACGGTAAGTTTTCTTTAAGATACTATTAATCTGTTGATATCGGTATATAGTCTCTTTATGCTTATATTTTTTTATTTTTTCCTCCTCTTTTCTATAGTTCTTAATAGATTCAATCTGGGCTTTATCTAAATTATCAAAATTTTCGGCCTGGGTAATATATAACCAAGATCTATATAAAGGTAAATTCGGAAAAGACTCTTTAATTTGCTTAAAATAGACCTTATCAATTTTATTTGAAATATCTGCTAAAGAATTAGTATTTAAATTTTTATAATTTAGAATTGCATTCTTAAGCTCATCGATTCCATGCCTTTTACGAGCACTTACTAAAATAACTTCAGCATCCAGTTCTCTCTTTAATAGGTCTATATCTATTTTTATTCCTCTTTTCTCCATCACGTCCATCATATTGATGACTAAAATGGTAGGAATACCCAGATCTTTTACTTGTGAAAACAACAATAGATTTCTCTTGATATTTTCAATATCAGCAACAACTATTATTACTTCCGGAAAATCGTCATGAGCTGTATTCAATAGGGTGTTTAAAACTATATTCTCATCCAAGGAATTTGGATTGATGCTATAAGTACCCGGAAGGTCAATTATTGTGGCGCTTTTCCCTTTAGCAAGATGCGCTATCCCAACTTTTTTTTCAACGGTGATACCGGGGTAATTTCCTACTTTTTGCTTTAATCCGGTAAGTTCATTAAATATCGAAGTTTTGCCTGTATTTGGGTTGCCAACCAAAGCTACTTTTATTGCACCAAAATCCGACATTTGATCTATTTTTTGGTGATCAAAATTTGACTGGCGGTACTTTTCCTAATAGCAAGATGACTTCCGTTTACACGAATATAGAGTGGATCGCTAAGAGGCGCTATTTGGATCAATTCAACATCTTCTCCCGGTAGGCATCCCATTTCCAACAAGGCCAAAGGAATACTTTCAAGAGATATTTCCTTTATCACTCCTTGCTCACCTACTGCCAAATTAGCTATTGTTGTATTCAATTTTTATTTAGATTGATTATAAATACTCTGCGAAATTACGCAAAATTAATCTTAATAATATGATAAAAATCAATTAATGATGCAATTTTTTCACACTATAAACCTGAGTTCGCCCTAAAGAACTCAGGTTATAAAGTGAGAACCTATTTGTTGACCCGAAAGATTTTTCTTCTTGAAAGTCTTTTATTATTCTTTCTTCAAAATTTCAATATCCTTATAAATCCTGTCCATCTCCTGCTTATCCGTTCCATCATAGAATCCTCTTATTTGTCCTTTCTTATCGATCAAAATAAATTGTTCTGTATGTATAAAATCCTGTTCTCCCCCATCACCTTCGTCCAAAACAGCGAAATAAGATTTTCTGGCCAAAGCATAAATATGTTTTTTATCTCCGGTTGTAATCTCCCATTTCCCATCAACTGCTCCATTTTTATCCGCATAAGCTCTTAATACCGGTACGCTATCCATAACGGGTGTAACAGAATGAGACAAGAATTTTATTTCGTCATCATCAAGAAAATATTCTTGCAAATCTGACATGTTTAAAGCCATAATAGGACAAATGGTTTGGCATCGTGTAAAGAAAAAATCCGCAATATAAATTTTACCGATAAAATCATCCTCGTTCACCTCAATACCATTTTGATTGGTCAAATTAAAAGTCCCTACTTTATGATCTCTACTTATATGACGTACGGCATCATCTACTAGACGAGGATTTACATCTACAGGATTGTAAACAGGTAACTGACTTTTAGGTCTTACCATAAAATAGATTACCGGGAACACTATCAAGGTAAAAAAGAAAATAAATATTAGGGTTGACTTTGACTTCTTAAAAAAATCTATTAAATACATTATACCTATATTTGTACGCTTTCACAAAAAATTGCTTCAAAAAATACAAATTTAGTATATATGCGGAATTTATTATACGGGTTTTTTGTTTTATTTTCTTTCCTGTCCTTTGGTCAGGAAAAGGAAAAAAAAGCTTCAGATTTTTTAGATGAGATAGTTCATTTTGAAAAATCTCGAGCGGCAAAAAAACTTAATTTTAAAGCAAATCCAAACACTACTAATTACGACCTAAAATATCATCGATTAGAATGGACCGTCGATCCCAGGGCAGACAAAATTAACGGCAGCGTTACCTCATATTTTGTTGCAGGAGAAAATCTAAACAGCATTGTCTTTGATCTGTCAGATAATATGATTGTTTCTAAAGTTACCCAGCGGGGAAATGATTTAAATTTTTCGCAAAACTCCAACGATGAATTAATCATTAATTTAACCTCAACACAAAATAAAGGCACTCTGGATTCCCTAACAGTAGTATACGGTGGAAATCCTGTTAGTTCAGGATTTGGGTCCTTTGAAACCAATGTTCATGGCCCTTTGTCTGTACCAATCTTATGGACACTATCGGAACCTTATGGAGCCAAAGGATGGTGGCCTTGTAAACAAGATCTAATTGATAAAATTGATTCCATTGATGTATTTATCAAGCATTCTGATAGTTACAGAGCTGCTTCCAATGGGTTATTACAATCTGAAATAATAAATGGCTCCGAAAAAACTACACATTGGAAACATAGGTACCCTATCCCTGCCTATTTAATTGCTATTGCGGTAACCAATTATTCTGTTTATAAAGATCATGTTGCCAGTGGTAATTTTGACGTCATCAATTATGTCTATCCGGAAAATTTAAACACTGCAAAAGCAGGGACCGCTGTAACTCCTGCAATTATGGATCTGTTTGGAAGCCTGTTCGAACCTTATCCTTACTCAGATGAAAAATATGGTCATGCTCAATTTGGCTGGGGAGGAGGTATGGAACATACTACCATGACCTTCATGGGAAGCTGGGGTCGCAGTTTAATAGCTCATGAATTGGCACATCAGTGGTTTGGAAATAAAATAACTTGTGGGAGCTGGGAAGATATTTGGTTAAATGAAGGATTTGCTACTTATCTTGATGGCTTGGTACGTGAAAATTTTGATGGAGAAGGTGCTTTTATAAATTGGAAAGCCGCTTTGGTACAAGATATAACCTCTCAAACTGATGGATCGACCTTTGTCAGTGATACAACTAGTGTTAGTAGAATATTTTCAGGTAGATTGACCTATCGAAAAGGGGCAATGATCTTGAATATGCTGAGATATAAACTCGGAGATGAAATTTTTTTCCAGGCTATTAAAAATTATCTCGCTGACGAAAATTTAGCATTTGGCTATGCTAAAACAAATAACTTGATCGCTCACCTGGAAGTGGAAAGTGGATTGGATTTAAAGGAATTTTTTGATGATTGGTATTATGGAGAGGGATATCCATCTTACGAGATCAACTGGCATCAAAACCCTGCTAATAAAATTGTAAGATTTAATGTCAATCAGACCCAATCGCATTCCTCCGTCTCCTTTTTTGAAATGCCCTTGCCGGTGAAAGTAAATGGTACTGGTGGCGAAGCTGAAATAATTCGACTGGAAGTCTCTGAAAATGCACAAACTTTTAATACTGAAATTCCATTTGAAATCGTCTCTATAGAAATTGACCCTGAAAAACAATTAATTAGCAGAAATAACACTATCATCTTAGGAGTTGATATAGAAAAATTACAAAATGATATTACCATTTTTCCAAATCCGGTGGAAAGCACCTTATCAATAGCTAATAATAGTTATGCAATGATAAAAAAAATAACTATTTATAATGTTCTTGGAGGTATTGTGATGGTGGAAAATAATCCTGATTCTAAAATTTCTTTAAATAAATTAAAATTTGGAATACATCTTGTGAAAATTGACACTGATAAAGGTTCAATTCACAAGACCTTGCTAAAAAAATAGATATTTTTAACATAGATTTTAGTATTTCTTATTTCTTATTATTAATCATTAACCTTACATTTGCACGATTTAAAAATTCAGAAAAAAATTAATGGATACGTATATAAAAATAGCACAGTTCTTATTGAGTTTATCTTTATTGATCATTCTTCATGAGTTAGGGCATTTTATTCCTGCCAAAATATTTAAAACCAAAGTAGAAAAATTTTATTTATTTTTTGATTATAAATTTTCCTTATTCAAGAAGAAAATTGGAGAAACAACCTATGGTATTGGTTGGATTCCTCTCGGGGGTTATGTAAAAATAGCTGGAATGATCGATGAAAGCATGGATAAAGAGCAAATGTCACAACCTCCAAAACCATGGGAATTCCGTTCGAAACCTGCATGGCAAAGATTAATTATTATGTTAGGTGGAGTAACCGTGAACTTTTTACTGGGGATATTAATTTATGTATTGATGTTCACTGCATGGGGAGAAGACTACGTGAGTGTAAACGATGTGAAAAATGGATTTTCTGTAACGGATGATTTTAAGGATTTAGGTTTTGAGGATGGAGATAAAATTTTAAAGGTTGATGGCATTGAGCCTTTTAACGTTCTTGATATAAACAAACATTTGTTTTTAAGATCGGTAAAAAAGATTGAAGTTCAACATAGTTCGGGTAATAGTGAAATAATAGATGTTCCTGAAAATATAGGCTTTACAATGTGGCAATCCGGTACAATGGAACCTTTTACACCAAGAATTAATCCCATATTAGACAGTATCATCCCAGAATCTCCAGCAAATCTGGCAGGCTTTGAAAGAAATGATAGGATAATCGCGGTCAACAAAAACACTGTGAAATATTGGGACGAATTTACAAATGCGGTAAAAGCAAATCCTGAAGATACTGTAATGAAAATTGAAGTGGATAGAAATGGTGAGACTAAAGTTTTAACTGTTACACCTGGCAGCAATCAAACCATAGGCGTATTCCTAAAAGGATTTACCGACGATGATATGATCATTAGCCATAAAGAATATACTTTTGGAGAAAGCATAGGTCTTGGAATGACCAAAGCTTTTTGGAAATTAAATGATTATATAGGTCAATTCAAATATGTATTCACTAAAAAGGGAGCTACCAGCTTGGGTGGTTTTATTGCCATAGGTAGTATTTTCCCTTCCACATGGAGTTGGCCCGCATTTTGGAGTATAACAGCCTTCCTGTCAATAATGCTTGCATTTATGAATCTATTACCAATTCCTGCCCTTGACGGTGGTCATGTTGTCTTTGTACTCTACGAAATGATCACTGGTAGAAAACCAAGTGATAAATTCTTGGAATATGCACAGGTTACAGGGTTTATTATATTAATGGCCTTACTGCTTTTTGCTAACGGTAATGACATTTACAAATGGTTAACCGGACAATTATAAAAATATTAAAAAAAAACTGATGAAATATATATTAGCAATCCTTGTATTAATCTCTATAAGCTCTTGTCAAACAGATGATGGCGGAAATGTTATTACGGACTATTCCAATCAAAATGAAACTGAAATCCTCAATTATATTGACAATAATAATTTGGAGGCACAAAAAAGTAATTCTGGTTTATACTATGTGATTCAGCAGCAAGGCGAAGGTGCTAACCCAAAGACTGACTCCGATGTTACTGTTAAATACAAAGGCTTTTATACAAACGGAAATATTTTTGATGAGAGTGATGAAGAAGGGATAACGTTTAATTTACAACAAGTTATTGCAGGATGGACCGAAGGAATAACTTATTTTAAAGAAGGTGGAAAAGGAATACTTTTAATTCCTTCCAGATTGGCTTACGGACCTTTTGATACAAGAGGGATACCTGGTGGTTCTGTTCTGATCTTTGAGATTGAATTGATAGAAATTAAATAATTTATTAGTCTTATTTACTTAAGGTCTTCCTTTATTTTCTTAACAGAAATAACCTTAACATAAGTTTATTTAAATTAAGTCTTGTTTAATATTCTGAATAACAGCTATCCAATTTTGCATGGACGCCTGTAATGTCTCACCGTAATTTTTCTATTTTAGCATTAATTTCTGCTTAAAAACACCTTCCTATATCTTAAATTGTAATTTTACTTTTTACAGGCATTAAAATATGGACCTGTATCACAAGAGATTTTGTAAGCTATTGCAAGTTATGGCGTCAATTAAACAAATCGATTGTAAAATGAAATATATAATCTATAGTATTGTATTGTTATCAATGGTCGTTCTGAGTTGTAGCCCATCGGAAATTGATTCCAATATCGATGATCCTGATCCAAGTGCTTCAGAATTCAAGTGGATTGTTCCTGTAGGCGATATTAACGGTTCTTTGAACCCATTTCCTTTAGCACTTGACCCCAATTTGAAAAAGGTTGAAGATGTTAAATTTCTGGCGGATGATGCCTTAGTTGCTATAATCAGTTTTGGAGATGAAATTAGAGTTTACCCCTATCAATATATGAACGCATTCGAATCGGTTAATGACGAAATGAATGATATAAGTTTTGCCATGACCTACTGCCCCATAACTAAGAGTGGCTTATGTTGGGATAGAAACTTTAGAAATGAAAATTTTATAATTAGAGCTTCCGGCTATTTGTATATTGATAATTTAATAGCCTATGATGAAAAAACAGATACATACTGGTCGCAAATGTTGGCAAAATGCATAAAAGGAAAATACAGTGGAGCAAATAATAAAACGCATAACTTTATTGAAACTACATGGAAAACGGTTAGAGAAAATTTCGGAAATGCAAATGTTTTTACAAATGTAAGTACCAGTAATAAGAGCGGGGTAAACAAGGTCGAAATTCCTGATAGCGAAGGTGTTTATGGGATCCTAAATTTAGATTATTCTTCCGGTGCAGAAAAAGGAAGGGCTGTATACTACTATCAATATGATTTGTTTGAAAATGAGACAAAGGTTTTTACCAATAGAATTTCAAATAGAAATGTTATTGTCGTAGGCAATAAAGATTTACATTTTATCACAACTTTTATAGTGGAGGGAAAAGAAACTTATAAAGCAGTACAAAATCAATTTCCAATAGTACTAGAAGATTCAGAAAATAATAGATGGAATGTTTTTGGCGTTGCAGTTGAAGGCCCTAGAAAAGGTCAACAACTCCAGTCTTTAACGGGGTTCGTAGCATCTTGGTGGGCTTGGCAACTTTTTTATGATGATTTTGATTTAACTGCACTATAAAAACCCCAAATCATTTTGATAAAAAAAATATGTCTTCTACTCTTACTTGTTTCATCGGCTAGTTATTCTCAAAAAAATTTCCCGAACTTTACTGTTGAAGATATTGGTGGAAAAAAGTTAGATCTAAATAAACTTAGTACAGATAATATTCTTTTGATCAGTTTTTGGGCTACATGGTGCAATCCTTGTATAGATGAACTTGACACATTTAATACCATTCAGGATAGTTTAAAAAACGAGTACCACACCAAACATATAGCAATATCTATAGATGATTCCAGATCGTATTCCAGAGTTGTACCTATGGTTAAGGGAAAGAACTGGGATTTTGATGTTGCCATAGATATAAATCAAAAATCCAAAAGACTGTTAAATATTATGGTTATTCCTCATACCATATTGGTTTATAAGAATAAAATTGTTTATGAGCATTCGGGGTTTGTTGAGGGAGATGAGAATCAAATAATTAAAAAACTAAAAGTATTAAATGAACAATAGTATTTAAGAGCTTTAAATATACCTTGTCATGAAAAATAAATTAATACTTTTTCTTTTTCTTCTATTTCCCTTATGGGGTTTTGGTCAATTTTTAAATGATTTTTATGGTAGTCTGGAATCTATAGGACAATATTATATAGATGATGATAAAATTACAAATCTAGGTGACACCAAATTTAGATCCAATAATTATCTCAATTTTAGATACAATCATAAAAACTTAAGTGCTTATATTCAGTTTGAATCTTATATCGAAGAAAGAATATTAGGATACTCCCCGGTTTATGACAAGAAATTTGGACTTGCTGCAGTTTCTGTATCCTATAATAACAAGAATATTGAGGCTGCCATAGGTTCCTTTCACGATCAATTTGGAAGCGGGCTTATATTTAGATCTTGGGAAGATCGAGCCTTAGGAATTAATAATTCCATATTCGGAGCAAAAATCAAGTATCATCCTAAAGATAAAATTGCAATAACAGCAATGGGTGGTAAACAAAGAAATGGTTTCGAGCTGTCGGAAGGATCCATTTTTGGATTAGATTTCAAATATGATATTTCAAACAAGTTCAATTTTGCTTTCAGCTATTTAAATCGATATCAAAAATTGGAAGACAATTCCAGTGGCATTCCTAATTATACGAACTTATATTCAGGAAGAATAAATTATTTCGGAAATAATTTTTACAGTAATTTGGAATATGTTTATAAAGGTAAGGATGCTCTTGTAGAATTTGGGAATGTTATTGAAAGTAGAATGTTTACAGGAAATGCTTTATTATTTAATTTTGGTTATTTCTCCAATGGTTTTGGTTTTGATGCAACCTTTCGACGATTAGAAAATATGGCCATGTATACCGATAGAGAAGCATATGTCAATATATATAATGAGTTGGTAGTAAATTATTTACCCGCACTCACAAAACAACATAATTTGAGTTTATCTAATATATATGTTTATCAATCGCAACCACAATTAAATTTCTTTCCACCCGGTAAAGCCGGAGAAATTGGTCAGCAGATAGATGTGTTCTACAAATTTTCTAACAAGAACTCTTTAGTGGGTAAATTTAAAACAGAGCTATCTTTAAATTATTCCTCCTGGTACGGCCTCAATGCAACTTTTGATTTCGAGAATCTCGATTATAGTGCCGAATATTTTAGTTACGGAACAAAATACTACTCCGACCTAAATTTAGAATTGAGAAATCAATGGTCAAATAATTGGTCTACCACTCTAACAATGATCCATCAATTTTACAACAAACAATTTCTTGAATCGGCAACCGGTAGTGCCAGCGCCGATATCGTTGGTCTTGATTTATATTACAACTGGATAAAAAATAAAAAAGTTCATCTGCTATTAGAACATTTATGGAATGATGATGATAAAAAAAATTGGGCCGCGATACTGCTGGAATATCAATTTCACAAGAATTTTTCTGTCTACATTAGTGACTTATATAATTATGGCAATGAACAACCCATTGAGAGAATACATTATTACAATTTTGGCGGCTCGTTTAGAAAGAATAAAACCAGATTTAGTATCAATTATGGAAGACAGCGTGGTGGATTATTATGTGTAGGCGGTGTTTGCAGATTCGTGCCAAATTCGAATGGATTAAGTTTTATTGTAAATGTATTTATATAAAAAATCCCCGCCGTGAGCGAGGATTATATTTTAAATTTCAATGACTAATCTACCAATATGATTATTTTGTTTTCTTTCAACTCAATAGTCCCTCCATTAATTAATAACTCAAAACTATTTTTATCACCTTCGGAGAATTTATTCTGAAAAGCTTCATCAATAGATATATCACCACTAAATTTCACTTTACCCTCCTGTAATAAAGAAACTATTGGTGCGTGGTTGTTCAGCATTTGAAATTCCCCATCAACACCAGGCACGGTTACCATTTCAACATCTCCTTGGAAGATACTTGATTCTGGGGTTACTATTTCTAAAAACATATATATTTAAGTTTTAAGATTGTTTATACTTCAACCAACATTTTTTCACCTGCCTCAATAGCGTCTTCGATAGATCCTCTAAGGTTAAATGCAGACTCCGGATATTTATCAAGTTCACCATCAATAATCATATTAAACCCTTTTATGGTATCTTTAATATCAACCAATACTCCTGGTATACCGGTAAATTGTTCTGCTACATGAAATGGTTGTGATAAAAATCGTTGCACTCTACGCGCTCTGTGCACTACTAACTTATCTTCTTCACTAAGTTCTTCCATTCCTAAAATTGCAATAATGTCCTGCAATTCCTTATATTTTTGCAACATTTCTTTTACTCTTTGAGCAGTATCATAATGTTCATCACCCAGAATTTCTCTATTCAAAATTCTTGAGGTAGAATCCAATGGATCCACAGCAGGATAAATACCCAGCTCTGCAATCTTACGTGAAAGTACTGTGGTTGCATCCAAGTGAGCAAATGTTGTTGCCGGTGCTGGATCGGTTAAATCATCCGCAGGTACATATACTGCTTGTACTGAGGTAATTGAACCATTTTTAGTAGAAGTAATTCTTTCTTGCATGGTACCCATTTCTGTAGCTAAGGTAGGTTGATAGCCAACTGCAGATGGCATACGACCTAAAAGTGCAGAAACCTCTGAACCTGCCTGAGTAAATCTAAATATATTATCAATAAAGAATAGGATATCTTTTCCTTGACCATCTCCGGCCCCATCTCTAAAGTATTCCGCGATCGCCAAACCGGATAATGCCACTCGGGCACGTGCTCCCGGAGGCTCATTCATTTGACCAAATACAAAGGTAAGTTTGGATTCTTTCAATTTAGCCATATCTACCTTGTCCAGATCCCATCCTCCTTCTTCCATAGACTTATCAAATTCTTCACCATATTTAATAATTCCAGATTCTAACATTTCACGAAGTAAATCATTTCCTTCACGAGTACGTTCTCCAACTCCTGCAAATACGGATAAACCACCATGGCCTTTGGCAATATTATTAATCAGTTCCTGGATCAGTACAGTTTTACCAACACCTGCACCACCAAATAATCCAATTTTTCCTCCCTTAGAATAAGGCTCAATTAGATCAATAACTTTAATACCGGTGAATAGAACTTCTGTAGAAGTTGACAAATCCTCAAATAATGGGGCTTTTCTATGTATAGGCAATCCGTTTTTCCCATCCTTCGGAAGTGCTTTCAAACCATCAATTGGGTCTCCGGTAACATTGAATAATCTTCCGTAAATCTCTCCACCTATTGGCATTTTAATCGGATTACCGGTTGCCAAAACATCATACCCTCTACTCAATCCATCGGTAGAATCCATTGCAACGCAACGAACGATATCTTCTCCAATATGCTGTTGAACTTCAAGCACTAATGTAGATCCGTCCTTTCTTGAAATTTCAAGTGAATCATAAATTTTTGGAAGGTCACCTTCTGATGAAAATGAAACATCAATAACCGGACCCATAATTTGAGCAACTTTACCTATAACTTTTGCCATTATTTTGTTTATTTTATTGTTTCTCCAAAAACTATTAATAAATCAATATTCATCTTTTTTGGAGTGTTTTGATTTCGAGGTGCAAAGATACTTTTTTAATAATAAATTGAAAGAATTTTTATCCCTTTTTTTATGGAGCTAAAATTATTTTTTTAACCCAGATTATGTAATAGAATTTTGTAATGAGGGTTGAAACCACAATAAAATATGACTTTTTAGTAGTTTATGCATAGCATCGTTATGGTTAAACTTCAAAAAGTAGTGAAATGGTATATTTTGCAGTGGTTTCAAGACGTAATAAATTTTCTATTGCATAAAGCGGGTT
>DAOUPU010000029.1 GCA_030625995.1 Flavobacteriaceae bacterium | reverse complement strand
TGCGAGGGGGAGGTGGAAGAAGAAGGTAAATATTACATGACCTGCCAGGTTTTTAAAACCTGGCAGGTCTTACAAATCTTATTTCGGATTGAAGTGGTATAGAGATTATTTTATAATATTTTGAGAATATGACATGTTATGTCGTACTCTATTAATTACTTTCAGATTATCTTTGAACCATTAAAAAGTTATTTCCAGGATTGATATAAATATTAAGTATTTTTCATAAGCTACTTGATTAAATAGATTAGACTCCTTTAGATAATGTCAATAATGGAATTCTCAATACCATCGATTTTTAGAAAGATGTTAGGTTTGGTTAAGTATGCGTTATATGTTATGAAAGTATGAATGCGGAAAAGAATAAAAATCGATGGAACGAGAATCTTAGGAACTTTATTTATCCTTTCAAAAATTCTCTAAAATCACCCTCCTGAAAACGACGAGAAGACTCTAAACCTAAACTATTCTTCTCTTTTTCTTCTTCCCATACAATTTTTAAACCCAATTTATCTACCAGTTTATAGCTGTCATATCGTAATGCTGTAGAACAATACAAATAATTTTGATTGGGAAGATCTCTTAAAAAGCGTAATAAATGATTAACAATATAGAACATGTTGTCATTACTATCGGCGGTGAGATCAAAGCCGTATAAAATGATGAGATCTTGCGTTCTATAATTTACCAGATCATCAACGGTAATCTCATTTTCCAATATTTTTTTTGACTTTAAGTTGTTGAATGTTTTTCTATTTATTGGAAAAATTAGGCTATGCCCGGAATAATAACCAGAATCATCAGTAATGATGAGGTTCATATCGGGTATAATTTTGGCTGACTCACGAATAACTTCTTTTATATTGTTTGGAAGTTCCTTATGAAATTCCATGTATTTCGCAATATAATCATAGTCGCTCTCATAGTCAAAGGCACGAATTCTATCTGTAGAATTCTCCAATTGCTGTTTAAACCATGAAGCTTTTGGTAACTCCTCATTCAATTCTGTTAAGGCATACTTGTTAATCCTAAAATCATAGTAAGTTGGTATAGGAATTGAGGCGTTTAAGTTTCTAATTAATTGATATGGAAATAAGGTAACATCAATAATGGCCTCCTCTTTCTCCGGTTTTACGAGCGTTTGATCACTCTCCCAACGCTGAACAGTTCGGATGTCAACATCAATTTTTGAGGCAAATTCAGCCTGTGATAAACCGCTGTATATACGGTAATCAACCAGTAGTTCTCCAAAAGAGTAATACTTTTTCATGGGGATTGCATAGAGTTTATAAAAATACTTAAAAATTGCCACTCTAACAATTTATGATTTCCGACATGTCATGTCGTATTCTTCTTTCACCTATCAACATACATTTGCACCTATAAAAAGGAAACCATGATTTTAGATAAACTTACCTCGATTGAATTAGAAGTAAAGTCCAATATCTATAAAGAACAAAATAAATTGATTGCTATAAAAACACTTCAAGTACTTTTAGGTCAGATTGATTTTAATGCAGAGATAGTGCCAACCGAAAATATAGAAAAATTAAGCAGATTGCTAAATTCCTTAAAGGGAAGAGCCTTAAATGAAGAAGAAGGAGAATTACTAAGTAGATTAATAGAGTAAATTAAGGTTAGATCAGGTAGTTATAACTATTAGTGATTCATGACCTTAGAGTGTAAATGGTCCGGAATGTTGTTCTGAGGGGGAAAAAACGAACAGCCTGCTTGTCTTAGGTAACTGAGTAACAAGCAGGATTTCCGGGCCTTTTTTAAATTAAAAAGAAAATGCAAGAATTTGGAGTATTGAAATCATGATTTTTCCCAACCCGTCAGACCGGCAGAAACAATAAACTTCATCACATCACTTGAGTTGATATCTACACTTTTTATATTCACTCTCGGTACAATAAATAATTCACCGGAAAAATTATAGGAATGCGGAAAATAGACGGCAACTTTATCTCTCTCATCCAATAATTGTAAATTCTCTTCAGTAATAAAACCCAGTTTTTCGAGATCAGAATTTAAATTTACTTTTACCAATACAGGCTGATCGAATTTTTTTTCTTGCCCTACAAAAGCCTTGAACAAGTCATTAAAAGCCGAATAAATAAAATTTAACAGAGGTATACTTTCGATTATTCTATTAAGAACTAATTTTAAGGGTTTGGCAATAAATGTTTTACCTAAAATCCCTATTAATATTAAAAATAACAGAAGGGTTAAAACACCTAATCCGGGGATTCTTATATCTACAAATTTTGCCAGTAATTCTTGAGAGATACCATCCAATAGGTTAAAAACGCCATAAATAATATAGGCGGTTATACTCAATGGCGCTATATATAATAATCCTTGTAATAGATAATTAATTATTTTTTTCATGATTCCTTTTTTTGTTGATTAAAATCACGCTTAAAGTATAAAATATTAATGATTATAACATCAATGATGATATTTTAATCGAAAAAAATTCCCCGATGCTCTGCGTCGGGGTATCCGATGAAATGTCATCCCCGAAAAGGGGATCTAAATAATAAATTTTGGTTTTTGACATTTATGTCAAAATGAAACCAGCGAAATACTCCGATGGCTCTGCCTCGGAGATAGTTGGTTTCAAGAAATTTTTATTTAATCTAGTTTTGACCTAATTTGAAAAGTATTTATATTTATTTCTTTTTATTTTTGTTCTATGGAGGTAAAAACAATTGATCTTATGGGGCATACTTTTGCTGAGTGTTTTACCTTGGATCAAAATTTTAGAATAAACCGGGAAATGCGTAACGATGCCTGTTTGGCATATATTCAGTCAGGAACTCAGGAGGTGTACTCACCAACACAAAAAATTGTTGCCAGGGACAAAGAGAGTATCTTGATGAAATGCGGCAACTATATAGCCAATTTTAGAGATGTTAGTCCTATGGCTCAATTCAAAAGTGTGGTTTTTCATTTGGATCCGGAAGTAATTAAAAAGGCCTTTGGCGAACATGAGCTGGGTTTTTTAAGAGTAAAAAGATCCGGGATGAGACTGGATCCAGCGCTAAAAATTGAGCAAAATAAATTGCTGGATAGCTTTGTAAATTCGATGATGCCTTATTTCAACTACCCCACCCTGGTCAGGGAAGAATTACTATTACTAAAACTAAAGGAATTGGTTTATATCCTTTCTGATTCCGGTAATAACGAGATCGTTTCTCAACTTTTAGGAACCTTGTATACCAAAGAAGAAATTGAGTTTGATGAAATTATTAGTGCGAATTTGTATAATAATCTCAGTATTACTGAGCTGGCACACCTTACTGCAAGGAGTGAATCGTCTTTCAAGAGGTATTTTACTAAGTACTACGAGGAGAGCCCTGCGAAATATTTTAAAGAGAAGCGCTTAGAAAAAGCAGCAGGTTTATTAAAAGATTCCAGCCTTTTGATAAGTGAAATTGCATGGGATTGTGGTTTTGAAAATGCGGCCCACTTCAGCGATTCTTTTCGTGCTTATTTTGGTAAATCGCCTAAAGTTTTTAGAGTTTGATATCTGTACAGAGAATTCTGATCGGGTTAATTTAAAAAAATAATACATAGATTTTTTAGGATCAAGGTATTATTATAAAAACGTAATATTCTATTTAATAGAGTTTTATATAGATTGATCCAGATTGACCTAAATTGAAAAGTCTTTGGTCTAAATACAAAATGAATGATCGTAATAACAGCGCATCTTTGTACTGTTATTAACAGATAAAAAACTCAATCCATGAAAAAACTAAGAAAAGTAACAGTAGAAATTGACATTAGTACGAGCAAAGAGAATGTATGGGATCTTTTATTCAATCGTTTTGGTGAAGTCAGCTTATTCAACCCATTGATAGATGGATCACATCATAGCAATGGCAAAAAGGGAGAAGTTGGGTGTGAGCGTGAATGTGCCATAGACGCCAAACATACCGTTCGCGAAAAGATCACGGCGGCAAGAGGAAATGAAAGTTTTGATATAGATATTATAGAAGGAGGTTTGCCGATGATGGATGAAATGAAGGCAACAATAGATTTAAAAGCACACCATGAAAATAGTACAAGAGTGATATTTACCATGAATTATAATACAAAACCAGCCTTTATGGGTGCTTTAATGAAAGGAATGATGACGAAGATGCTCAATAAATTGTTAATTGGTTTAAAATACCATTTGGAGACGGGTAAATTGGTTACTAAAGAAAATATCAAATACATTGCAAGAAGTTATAATAATTTAAACAGCGATCATTCGTTTGGCCTGAAGCCACAAGCTGTTTTGGTTGATTGATTTATTCTGTAGGTCGAACAGAGGATTAAAGAGAATATGAATATTAGAGCATCAAATTTTGATGCTCTTTTTTTTTACTCCTTAGTGAACCTGCTTTCACTTTAGGGGTTACTTACTAAAGCTTATAGAATTAAAAATAAGAATCAAACCACCTCCCTCGACTTCGTCGAGTACTCCCCGCCTGAACTGGACGGGCAGGCTCCTTAAAAAAAAGGAGGAGAATTTTTGTCATATAGAATTCTCCTTCTCCAAATATCTATCCATTAAGTTAGAATTGTAATAATTATTGACAAATAGTGGAGATTATTTTACAGAGTAATAACCGGTGAGGCAAATATCTTCCCATTTGGTCCTTGATATATTGTCGTGAATTATAAAAAATTCATACATTTAAGAAGTATTAACTTTAACCATCTCATTAATGAATATCAAGTTTGTCTTATCCCTATTAGTAACTTTATTAATTGGCGGTAACCTATTCGCTCAAGAGAAAGAAAAAGATCCAATTGTAGAAAATATTATAAAGGAGGCCAATGAAAATTCTCAGCTTAAACATTTAGGACATGAGCTTTTAGATGTTATTGGACCAAGACTGGTGGGAACACCACAAATGCAGGAGGCACATGATTGGGCAGTTGCAAAATATAAAAGTTGGGGTATCCATGCAAAAAATGAAAAGTGGGGCGAATGGCGTGGATGGGAAAGAGGCATAACTCATATTGATATGATAACACCAAGAGTCCAGACTCTAGATGGCACTCAGTTAGCGTGGAATCCAAGTACGTCGAATAAAGGTGTAAAGGCTGAAGTGATTGTATTACCAATAGTTAAAGATTCTATTTCATTCCAAAAATGGCTAAAAAATGTAAAAGGGAAAATTGTTTTGGTATCGAGAAAAGAACCTACCGGCAGACCGGATTATAATTGGGAGGAATTTGCCACAGAAGAATCCTTTGAGAAAATGAAAACGGAAAGGGAGGAACAAACAGAGGCAAGGATTAAAAATTTAGCTAACACAGGATATACAAGTAAGACGATGATCCCTGCATTGGAGGAGGCAGGTGCTGTTGGGATAGTCAGTTCTTATTGGTCTAAAGGTTTTGGTGTAAATAAAATATTTTCTGCCGGCACAAAAAAAATCCCACAGGTGGATATGGAACTGGAAGATTATACCATGTTATACAGAATGGTAGAAAATGGTGTAAAACCGGAAATACATATTGTTGCGAAATCCAAAGAGTTGGGAAGAGTTCCAACATTCAATACAATTGCCGAAATTAAGGGAACTGAAAAACCGGATGAGTATGTTATCTTATCGGCACATTTCGATTCATGGGACGGTGGTACCGGGGCAACCGACAACGGTACAGGTACCCTGGTAATGCTGGAGGCAATGCGTATTTTAAAAAAAACGCTTCCTAATCCTAAAAGAACTATTTTAGTAGGTCATTGGGGGAGTGAGGAACAGGGGCTAAATGGCTCCTCGGCTTTTATAGAAGATCATCCGGAAATTGTAAAAAACATACAAGCGCTTTTTAATCAGGATAATGGAACAGGAAGGGTTGTTAAAATTTCCGGTGCGGGATATTTGTACTCCTATGAGTATCTATCTCGATGGTTATCCGCTGTGCCGGGAGATATTACAAAATATATAGAAACTGATTTCCCGGGAATTCCAAGTGGAAGAGGTTCTGATAATGCATCTTTTAACGCAGTAGGAGTGCCAGCTTTTGGTTTATATGCTTTGAGTTGGGATTATAAGAATTATACCTGGCATACCAACAGAGACACTTACGATAAAATTGTTTTTGACGATGTTAGGAATAATGTCATATTAACCGCAATTTTGGCTTATATGGCATCCGAGGATGAGAACAGAACTTCTAATGAGAAGAGAATTTTACCTATTAATTCTACAACCGGTGAACAATTAACCTGGCCTAAGCAACGTATACCGAAGAGAAATGGAGGCTTAGATTAAGTAAAAGATCGAATGAAAATAATTTCTTCCATAGGAGATAAAAAGACGGAATTACCGCTAAAACTAAAAATTAGTTTTGAGGCTGTTTTTGAGTATTTGGAAAAAATTGAACGGGATGAGAATCATTATCTGTATACCACAGCGTGCAACTTGTTAGAAGAGTACAAAGAACATCCTATTCTTAGAGAAGGATTTGAAGATTTTACGTATTTAGAAAAGTATAATAAAGAAATAGACAAATTATTAGATTTTTTTTTCTCCCCACCTTTACAAGGTAGCGAAATTACTTCAGCGAGCATACCGGTGGATTTTACGGCGTTTAAACTGTCTAAGAAATTTCAAGAGATATTAGCCGAAGCAGGAGATGATTACGAATTGAAACTTAGAAATTATTTTGAATCCAATGTTTATATTACGAGTTGTCTTTTTATTTTAGATGTCTATCATGATGTTAAAATAGATTTTAGACGTCCTTATTATGTTGATATTCCAAATGTTAAAACAGGTATTACCAGAAATTATAGAGCGACTTATAACACTGATTTTTTGAAAGTAAAATCCTTGAAAAACGCTCCGAAGATCTCGGAAGCGGATGCAAGAACTTTATTGGATAATTTTGATGACATCTCTCTTTGGAAGGAGAAATTTCCGGTGGATAGTTATGAGCTTAAGGGATTTGGTATCATGGAATTATTTGATGTAACAACAGATCATTTACTTTCAGATCTGAGAGAAAATTTGATGGGCAGGGATGAGCAGGCATTCCATGAGATAGAGCAAAACATTTCCAATTTATTTGGATCGACCTCCCTGAAGTTTGAATTCTCCACTTTCCATACCGAAAATAACAAGGTGGTATATAAATTTTTTTATGATCAAAATAGTTTTTTAGTGGAAGGCAGGAGTGATTTTAATTTCCATGGTGATTCTGACTCCCAGACTGGTAAGTACGAAGATGAAATTCTTACCAAGGTCTTTGAAAAGAGAGAAATGCTTGCAATTTCGAATGTTAAAAAATATGGAAAATCTACTAAGTTTAAGGGCTTTTATAAGACATTAAAAAAGAAGGGAATTCAGAGTGTTATTTTAGTACCCATAGCCTTGACGCATGAATTATTTGGTGTTATGGAATTATCCTCACAAAATAAATATGAACTAAATTCTGTTAATGCGGATAAACTTAAAGATGTAATACCTGTGTTTAAAATGGGAGCCCTGCGTTATTTGGAGGAATATGTCAATCAGTTAGAATCGATCATCCAGGAACATTATACTTCCTTGCACCCATCGGTAAAATGGAAATTTTATAGTGTAGCTGAAGAGTATCTCTCCAAAAGGGAAGTGAATAATGCAGTTAATGAGAATCTTCAAAATATCATTTTCGAAGATGTGTTCCCATTGTATGGTCAATGCGATATTAGAGGTTCTTCTCTGGCAAGGAATATAGCTGTCCAGAAAGACTTGATAAGGCAACTGGATCTGGCCTCTGAAATAATACAAAAAGCAAAATTAGTTTTTAAATTACCAATATACAATGATCTCCTATTCAGGATTGACGATTATAAAAATAAAATTAAACATGGTTTAAATTCTGGTGATGAGGCTTCTTTAAGTCAATTCTTAATGGAGGATATAGACCAAACCTTTCGTCATTTAAGATCTTTAGATAGAAATTTAAGATCGGAAGTAGATGGTTATATGAAAGATATTGATAAAAAGCTCAATGTAGTCTATGATAAAAGAAAAAAATATGAAGAAAGTGTGAATAAACTGAATGAAGAATTGTCAAAATTTATTGATCATAAACAAATTGAGGCACAGGAAATGTTTCCTCATTATTTTGAGCGATTTAAAACAGATGGTGTAGATTATAATATGTACATAGGGCAATCCATAGTGTCTAATAAGAATTATGACAAAATATATTTGCACAACCTCAGACTTTGGCAACTGCAAATGATGTGTGAATTAGAAATGATCGCACACAATTTGAAAAATGAATTGGAACACTCACTGGATGTAGCCTCATTAATTCTTGTTCACAGCAAGCCATTAACGATCAAGTTCAGAATGGATGAAAAACGCTTTGATGTTGATGGTGCCCAAAATGTTCGGTATGAGGTTATAAAAAAACGTATAGATAAGGCAATGTTAAAGAACTCCAGCGAGCGATTAACACAACCCGGTAAAATAGCGATCGTCTATGGACAACCAAAGGAAGCCGAAGAATACATGAAATATATCAGGCATCTACAAGCTAAGAAATATATATTATCAGAAATTGAAAATTTAGATATAGAAGATCTAAAGGGAATATCCGGTTTAAAAACATTACGTATAACGATCAATTATAGCAAATTTCCAAAAAATGAGTTATTTTCAGATAAAAAAAATTGAAATTAGATTATTCTATACCTGACTTTGCATTATTAAGAACGACAGTACAAATGATAGTACTGATATTACTATGCCGAACATGAATATGGTATAAGCAACACGAAGGAGTTTGTATTTTTTGGCGAGAACAATGCCCAAAAAATACAAGTCCTTTGTCATGGAGTCGTAAAGGTAAGCTCGATCTTTCATAACTTCTGTTATGCCTTTTTGGAAAATATCCAGAGACATTTTATGAAAATTCCCAAAGAACAATAAATTCACTTTCTTGTTGGCAACATCTTCCTCCGTAAAATTTCCAGAGGTAACTTTCGGTCGGGTGGATAATATTGTAAAGACCATGGTAACTAAGGTAATAAGTATAAAAATTAGGGTAGGAACAATTAAGTAATAATTATCTGCTTTATCCAATTTAGGAAATAGTGTAGAGAGTGCAATGGACAAAATAATTGCGCAAACCGATAATAAAATATTCGCTTTTGTATCGGCAATATCACTAAGTTTTACATGATTTCTTAGAGCCACTCGAAACATAGTTTCTATACCTCTGTCGGGTCGCTCCTCTTTACTTTTTTTTATTTGTATTTCCTTATTTTTTAGGCTTTTCTTTTGATCCTGTTCTGAAGTTTTTACGTCTAATTTTTTGATGGCATTTTTAACATTCAACCAGTTTAATGTTTTTTGTGCGTTCCAATTTTCAAAAGCGTAATTTGTAAAATATTGATGTTGAGATAGGAATAGTTCAGTCTCTTTTAGCCAAACCATATCACTCACAACTTCACCTGCTAACTGTTCACGTTCTAATCGCAAAAGCTTTGATTCTTCCCTGTAGCTAAGCCTCCCAAGATGAGACAGATCTGCATCACATATTATTTCTTCTAATTTATTTGTTGGAACCTGAGGTAGTTTAGTTGCTTTTATTAGCTCTTTTATCTTTGTTATTTTTTCTTTGGAAAAGTTCCTTTTGGTCAAATAATTATCTACGATCACCATGCTTCGGTCTTCGTGACCTTCAGCTCCTTCAATATAGCCTGCGTCGTGAAACCATGCAGCAAGAAGTACTGTTTCCAGATCCTCCTCAGAAAGATTTTGAGATAATCCAATTTCATTTGCAGCTTCGACAACATAGGATGTATGGTTTGCACTGTGATAAACAGTGTTTAAAGGCAACTTCTCCTTAAACAAGTTAAATACATAAGCTTTTACCTCTTCGAAAAAATTGCTATTTAACATTCTAAAAAATTTAGATTAAATCAAAAGTACGATATTTTTCAAGACATAATACGTTGAGACATAGCAAGGGCTAATCTGTAGTTGTTATAAATAAATGGTATTTTTACAGATGATATAAACCTAAAATTTAATAATCTGTTATGAGAACTTATAAGTTAGCCACATTTGTCATAATTATTTACTTATTAAGCAGCTTCGTTAAAGAAAATTCAAACCTGGATAAGAGGGAAATTGAATATCCGAAAACTCAAGAAAAGCTTGATATAGAAGGAATTAAGTCGAAAAACTTAAAATTGCATATGGACAAGAGTTTAGACACAACTATTCAGGATTGGCCTAATTTGGAGAGATTTAAAAAGGAAAATATGAAACTGGGAGTGCCAAAAAAAGGGGAGAAGCGTGTAGTTTTTATGGGAAATTCAATCACGCAATCCTGGCTGGATCATAGTCCTGAATTTTTTAAGAAGAACAGTTATATCAACAGAGGTATCAGTGGACAAACCACTCCTCAAATGTTGTTGAGGTTTAGAGCGGACGTAATTGAATTAGATCCTAATGTTGTAGTGATATTGGCAGGCACGAATGACATTGCTGGTAACACAGGGCCTATAACTCTGGAGCAAATATTAGGAAATATGATATCCATGGTTGAATTAGCCAAAGCGAATAATATTAAAGTTGTACTCTCTTCGGTTTTACCCGCACATGATTATGCCTGGCGACCCGGATTACATCCTGATAGAAAAATACCTGAGCTTAATAGAATGCTTAAGGCATACGCCAATGAGGCAAATATTACTTATCTGGATTATTTTACTGCAATGGCAGATGACAGAAATGGACTTCCGAAGAAACTTTCTCAGGATGGTGTTCACCCTACAAGAGAAGGATATCTGCTAATGGAGCCCCTGGTTAGATCGGCAATTGAAAAGGCATTGCAGTGATTTTTATAATCTCAAAGGTTATTAGAGCTGTGCAGTTAAGTTTAAAAATTATTGTGTGGTGAAATAGACAAGTCTGTCAGAAGGGAAAAGGCTGGGAACAAGGAACAGGGATTTGAGATTTTTGAGGTTTTCACTGTATGTCCTTGAAAAGTATTAATCGATTTTTACTCATTCGTATTATTTTTTTTCAAACTGAAAACACAGGCCGACCTACAGTGGTAAGTATTATTGGTTTTGTAGATGTAAATATTTCTCCTTCCTTCTTGGTCCATTAGGATTAACTTCGAGATTCGTACATCTTTGTTCCTTGTTCGATATTCAATTTAAACAAGCCTGCGATACTGGAAAAGGCAGGTAACAACGAACAAGAAAAAAAGCATGCGATTTTGATTTTTAGAATTCTGGAAACATTCGAGGCCTAAATTTATGTTCTCTATCTGCAGAAGTAAGTGCGGCCCTTTATTCTTATTAAACGAATTTCATCGGTTGTCAAAACTAAGGGCTTTTGCTTTTAATCTATAGAGAGTTATCTCCATTCAAATTCTCCATTCTCAACGCTCCAGTCGTTTCCAAAAAAGCCTGCACATTTAACAGAGGCAGGGCCATTGGAAAGAACGGTATCATCGAACAATACAACATCCGGAAAAGTTGTTCCGTTTACCAGATAATGATTCATATAAGCAGCTTTCATTCCCCTGGACCCTGTTGCGGTTATCACGCCTATACTTGCAAAATCGCTATCTTTTCTAGGCACAATAAAATACATGCCCCATTGATTTCCTGTTAATTTCTTATCATTGAAATTAACTTCGTTATTTTTTACTTGGATCTGACTGTCTTTCAAAAGTAGTTTCCAGGCCGAATTGTTGTCTTCGTTGCCATAAATAACAACATTTCGATCAGCGTATTTTTTAAGTGAGAAATTCACATCTTTTACAATTTCTATATTCCCGTTGGCTCTGTACCAAAAAGTTTCCGCATCAAATCGAGCTCTATTGAAATACCATGTGTTCTCCATTTCTGATCCCTTGCTAGCATAGACCAACACCACATTATTGTTAAATGCATCTTTGAAACCACCATACCTGTGTGGTCCTTTTTCTTGTTTGGAAGGTGAAGAAGAAATTTGCCATACCGAATCTGTTTTTTTGAAATAAGTCTTTTTACGACCTGAAATTTTGATCTCTATTTCGTCTATTATTACGGAATTTATTGTGTCTTGAAGTACCGAAAAGTCTACTTCCATTAGGGTGATATTTTCTGTATCTATCTGAAAACCGTCTTCCTTGGAAAAATTAAAGGAACTGATTTCAAAGGCTTTTTCTTGCTGATGAATGGTGATAAAATTAGATTTTGATGAAACTCCCGGCGATCCTGTATAGAATTCCAGTTTTTTGATCTCATCAGGATCTTTAATGGTATGTAGTTTAAAAAAATCAAAAATTGGTTTCCAGTCCAAACTGTGATTTCCATACCAATGTTCTCCACCGGGATACTCATAATAAGTAAAATCATTGTGGAAGGTTCCGAATCGTTCTCTCATGTCGCGTGCTAAAGCAGTAGGAACCACATTATCTTTTTCGCCATGCAAAATATACACACCATAATGCAAATAATTACGGATTAATTTTAAAGTTCTGCTAGGAGTACCGGCTCTTGTCATAATATCTTCGACAGGTGTTGGGACAAACTCCATTTTCATTCTTTCGACTACTTTTGCCGTCATTCCGAATTTATTCAGCTGTTCCTGTGGCATTTGCAGTCTTCTTTTGATAAAGCTGTCTCGATACAATAATAAGTCGGGATAACCGGCGCAGGGTGCGATAGCTGCAAAATGATCGGGATAGGTAGCGCCTAGATACCAGGTGCCATGACCACCCATAGAATGACCTGTTAAATAGATCTTTGTAGGATCAGGCTGGAATAGACCTTTAGCATCCGCTAAAACTTCCAACGCATCGATCCTTCCCCAATCTTCCCATGCGAAACCAAAAGGACGCCGATTAGTAGGAGCCACGATATTTCCCCAATTTTTTTGTTGATAGGCATTCGCCTGGTTAACGGCCTCAACCGAAGCGCCATGAACCGACAAAAATAAGGCCTGTGCGTCTGAAGAAGTATCTGTTGACGGAGCCACACTATAATATTGAACACTACCGTCAATTGCACTTAAAAAAGTTTTTTTATGATGTTTGTTTTTTGATCTTATTTTTAAAACCAATGTTTGTGTGCTCAGCAGTTTGTTTAAATTCGATTTTAAGAGCAAGGTCAATTCGACATTTTCAGAATTTTCCTGTTGTCCGGGTGAGTTCATAGTAAAAGGCACTTTCCGAACGGACATTGGTGCAATATTCGGTATTGCAGAAGTAATTACTGTTCCATCTATGTCGGCATTTATGGTATAATTCTCCAACCACTTGTCAGTAGTATTTATTACTCTGATTGCTCCAAGGTATTCTTTATTTTCCTCAGCTAAAATATCCGGCATGGTCAGATCTCTTGCAGTAAATTGAATATCCGTTTTTGGTTCGATCAATCGAGCGCGAATTCTTGGAAAGCGACCAACTTTCAGCACAAAAACATTGGTTCCTTTTTTTAGTTTTAAGGGAATCAAATTCCATCCAAAATCATAATGATCCCCTTCATGAGGCAAGCCATTGATCAGTAGCAAGGAATGACCCGAAGCCTCAAAGAGTACTGTTTTTTCACTATTTGATCTATAAGTTAAATACACATAGCTCGACCTCAAATTAGAATCGTTGAAGCTATTTGTACTATCTGTTTTGATCTCTTTCCATTTTAATTCATTTCCTAAAAAGTCAATATCAAAAATTGCATTCTCTTTGGCGAGGTAATTTGGTTCTAATAGGAATTTTCTAAATACGGGATCCTTAGGAAAAGAAGCCGAATTAAAATTAAAATTTGATATTTTTAGAGCTAGTCCACTTTTAAAGATATGTAAGAGTTCGCCTTCTTTGATCTCATTTACTTTTTCTTTGCCAAAATATTCTACGATATTGCCTGTTTTTTGTTGGGAGTAAACAAGGAGTTGTGACAGGAAGATAATTACTACTAAGAAGATGTTTTTTTGCATGGTTGGTTTTTTAAATTGGTGAATTACGAATGGATAAATGTCACAATATAATTTGGATACTTAAAATATTTTAGACGAATTACATTTCTTAGATGCTTAATTATTATTTTTGAATAACTGATCAAAGTCAAACCTTGGTTGAATAATATTAGCAAATGCTTTTAATCCGTCAACATCACTTCATCTTATTATGCACATTTCTTTTCATTTTTCAAGGAAAGATACATGCACAATCAGTTAATTTCGATATTTCACTTTCTACTTATTTATTTAGCGTCTGGGATTAGAAGATATAAAAAAAGAAAAAATAGGATGTTTAAAGCATATCTGCAGGAAGTAAAAATATTGTTAGTCCATATGTTTTTTATAAATTTAAAGAATGAATACTGATAGAGTAGAAAAAAAAGCCTTAAGAATAACCGTATTTGCCAACTTAATTATGGCCATAGCCGGTTGGGTTACCTATAACCTTACAGATTCACAGGCGATGTTATTGGATGGTAATTTTTCCTTTGTACTTGCTATTGCGACCATTATTGCTATTTATATTTCCAAACACAAACATAAAAAAACAAAGACTTTTCCGTTTGGAAGTTATGCTTATGAAGCGGCATTTGTATTATCAAAAGGCTTGCTGATTTTTGGAATTATCATTGTGGCATTTCTTCAAAATTCACTTAAAATAATTGACTATTTTCAAGGTAAAAAGATAGAACCCGTGGTGTTGACTCCCATCTACTTTTACACCGTTTTTATACTTATTTTAACACTGGTCTTGCTTTTGTTTTTTAATCGTCAAAATAAAAAGATAAACAATCAAAGCAGTATGTTACTGGTTGAAGCGGAATCGGCAAAAATAGACGGGATGCTAACCCTTGCAACCGGGCTGACTTTTTTTCTTATTTCATTTATTGTCGTTGGCTCTAAATTAGACTTATTACTCTATATAGGCGATTCAGTAATTGTTGTTTTACTTTGTTTGGTCATGGTTGGGAGTCCGATAAACATTATTAAAAATGCCTTTATAGAACTGGGAGGGGGAACGATTCAGGATCAGAAAGTGAAACAGGATATGGAAAGTGCCATTGAAAAGATCATTTCAGGGCAATTGACCTTCGAATTGTTCATTACAAAATTAGGATCAGGCTATTTGATAATTATTTATTTGGAACCTAAAACAGACATATTGAATGTGAAAGAATTAAAAATGATACAGAAGAGGATCAAGGAGGAACTGCAAAAAAATTACCCTACAATTTTTGTAGAACTCTCATTAAAGGATTTTTGATTCAATTTATCTGCTAAAAACTCCATTTCAATCTAATAAAAATAGCACTTCCGCTATCGGCAACATTTTGGTCCGTACTCTCCATAGAAAAATACTGTCCAAAACCAGCCAATTCAAAGGTGTTGGACAAGGAGTACATTAACGTTGGTCCTACATATAAAAAATTGCCTTCCGGACCGTACATTCCGGCAAGCATCACTCTGAATAGGGGAGTTATATCGTAAGAACCACTTCCGAACAAGGCCACTTTGGTTGGAAATAAATTGGTAGGACTGAGGTCAGAAAAAAGAATTTCTCCTAATCCTGAGTCAAAATTATCTGCACCGAAGCCATTATAGAGAGATTCGAATTGCAGGTTCAACGAGTTTTTAAAAGTGTAATCATAATGGATAGTAAAGGTTATTTCGGCGTCTGTCACTTCAGAAGAAGCCATGGGATGGAAGTAGGTCATTTCTCCACTAAAGCCTCCTCCCGCAATACTGCCGGACCATCCTCCACCAGCCACAAAATAATCTTCAGCATACATACCTCCAAGAAATTGAATGTCAAATCCTTTGGTATTGAACCGATATAGCCCGACAGATGTTACTTTGTTATCACTATTTATTGAAGTGGATAATTCCGCCTTACTTGACTCTCCGATATAGTATTGCACACGGATGGCATCTGAACCGGGTTTTTCTTCGTAATCGAAATCAAAATAAGAATAGGTATTAAAGAGGTCGTTCGGGTTCCATACAAAGGTTTGTCCCCAGTTTATTCTTTGTCTCCCAACAGTAATTTGTAAGTTGCCTACTGTATAATCTATCATCAATCGATCGAACTGAGACACTCCTACCCATGAATTTTTATCGGCCCAAACCCAGGTCAGATCAAAAAAACCGTTATCTCGAGAGACATATGCACTGTAATTAGGAATTAAACTCACATTATTCCCGGCAATGATTCTATTTCTTAATCCAGCCGTAAAAGTAAAATGATCACTGATATACCAATTGAAATCAAATCTATTATAAATGGTATTTTCAATGGTCATTTGCCCGCTATCACCTGCCGTTTGCATAGAAGTCATTCCCTTTATATAACCTTTTAACATCCAGGACTCCTGAGCGTAATTTGTAGTAGTTATTAGGCTTAGCAATATGATTAAAAAGGTTTTTTTTAGCATCAATAATTAATTATTTTACGCAATTGCGCAAAGAGTTAACGCAGAGAGTTTATTTTTCGAAAACACACCCCTAACCCCTCTCAAGAGGGGAACTTTTGCCTTTTTTTCCACTTTTGCCTTTTCATTTTTTCTAATAAATATTGAACAAAGAACAAGGATTTTTGATTTCAGAAGTTTTTTGTTTCATCATTCTCCAATCGACGTTCCCTGCTTTGTCGGCAAGCAGGCTTGTTCGATATTCATAGGACGTACACTTTACTTTTTTCTTTTCTCTTGTGTCTTTTCTCTTGTTTCTTTTTTCTTGTTTCTTTTTTCTTTCCTCTTTCCTCTTATTATAGATTCATCAGAAATCACCTCCCCATCCAATAGAGTAATTATCCGATGCGCTTTATCCACAACCCTTTGATCGTGCGTTGAAAATATAAATGTGACATTCTCTTCCTTATTTAAATTTCCCATAATATCCAGCAGTTGTGATGTTGCATGCGAATCAAGATTGGCTGTAGGTTCATCGGCCAATACAAATTTTGGTTTTGACGCCAATGCTCGGGCAACTGCCACCCTTTGTTGCTCACCACCGGACATTTGATTAGGACGGCTGTTGATTTTATCGCCAAGGCCAACCGATTCCAATAATGATATGGTTCGCTTATCCATTTCTTTTTTATCCCGGTTTTGCAGCTGCATAATAAATTCCACATTTTCTTTGGCAGTAAGTACAGGAATAAGATTATAGGCTTGAAAAACAAAGCCAATATTTTTTAATCTGAAATTGATCAGCTCATTTGACGATAATTTATCTATATCTATACCATTAACTTCAACATTTCCTGAAGTCGGAGTTTCTAAACCTCCGATCATATTCATCAAGGTGGTTTTTCCACATCCAGACGGGCCAACAATTGCTGTAAACTCGCCTTCTTTAATGTCTAAATTTATACCGTTTACCGCATGAACAGGCACTGCTGTGTCGGTATAGGTTTTGGTAAGATCTTTTATTTTTATAACAGTCATAATAGTTTATTTATATTGTTCTGATAGCATTGGCCGGATCTAATTTCAATGCTTTTATTGCCGGATATATCGATGCCAAAATCCCTGTCACAAAGACCATCAGGGTAATTTGTGCATATCTGAAGGGCTCCAATTCCGGAAAAGTTATTGCACTATAACCAATTGTTTCCAATCCTTCCGCCATTGAGGAAAGATCTATTCCTGCATTTCCATAATAATTTATTAGTAACATACTTAAAACTTCGCCAATCAGAGCGCCAACAAGGGCTAAGAATATGGTTTCGTACATGATCATGGCAAACACCCTTCTTTTTGTCATTCCTATTGCCATCAGCATTCCAAGTTCTCGGGTACGTTCTAAAATAACCATCAACATTGTATTGACGATTCCGAACCCTAAAGCGCCAAGAATAATCAGCATAAAAATACCCATCATAATGTCCATATATTTTGTTATGAAATTAATATATGGTTGAATTTTTGACCAATCTTCGCTAAGTACATCAGGGTATTTTTTTTGTAATTGCTCCGAGATAATGATCGCCTGATCATGATCATTCAAAAGAATATCTATTTCATGGGTCTGACCTTCAGGAAGTTCCAATACTTTTCTTAAATCAGCAGCTCTTACAAAAACATGCATTTTATCCCAAGTGCTATTTGTGGTTTTAAAAATACCGATCACCTTAAAGGCCGCACCGGTAATTTCACCATTGTAATCCTGAAAAGTGAGTACTATTTTTGATTTTAATCTTGCTTTGAGTTCGGTTGCCAAGGCTTTGGAAATAACTATGGAATTTTTCTTTTTTGTTTCAAAAAAATCACCGTTTGCCGAATCGAGCTTTTTGTACAATCCAAAAACTTCTTTTTCGCTTTCCGGTATGATGCCAACAATGGTTACCCCCATATTTTTGTTTGCTGTGGCAGCCATGGCCGAAGTTTTCAATCGACTGGTTACCGCTTTTACACCTTCAGTATTCGACAATTCTTCCAGCTTTTCAGGGCTTGACAGTATTGTTTTCTTTATATCGAAATTATCTGCAAACTCAGGATTATGAAATTGAATATGAGCTGTTTCTATTGAAAATGTATCCTTTACTCTTTGTTTGGCCATACCATTCATCCACGCCGAAGAAAATAGGCCACCTACCAGACCGGACGCAATGGCAAGCATAACAACCGCACTTCTAAGTTTGCTTCTCCAAATATTTCGCCAGGCTATTTTTATTAATAACATAATCTTAGGATCTTAAACCGTTAACAACATCTAATTTCATAATTTTTATTGCGGGATATGACATCGCTATCAAGCTTATAATGGATATTGAAATAGCCTGAAAAAGAAAAATTTGCGGATCCATACTAATCGGCATGACAGGCTCAAAATTGAAATCTTTCATTGCATCCAGGGCTTCACCGGTAAATTTAATTGGATT
>DAOUPU010000024.1 GCA_030625995.1 Flavobacteriaceae bacterium | reverse complement strand
ACCTCATTTTGGCCTACAGATATGGTTACCTCTTTAGGTTTGGGATTCGGATTATAAAATAAATAGCTTGGGTATGCTTCCTCCCTGTAAAAATCTGTGGCTAACAGATCCAGTTGTAAGATATTCTCAATATTGGTTCGTGAAATAATTGCACCTGCAATTCCTACATGTCCGCTGCCATAAACACTAAATTGAGAAACTTTTGGATTATCCTTATTCCAATGCATACCATCTCCTATGGCTATCGGAGCCTCAATATTTTCATATTGCTCATAATGTGCTTTTTTTATTAGCCCTTCATAAGCAATGACACCTTTGGTATATTTTTTTTCTTCCGGAATTGTTTGATGCTTATCGGGAATTTCATTTGGATAGAACAATCTGGATGCGTTGGCTGCATTCAGCATCCATTTTCCGATCGTATTTGCATATCGTTGGTCGTAACGAACCATTGGTACAAGCGGCCACATCGTATCATAGGTATTCATTAAAAAAGCGAATCCCCCATTGTGAATGGTACTTCCCACTAAACCGGATACGTCATATCCATTCCAGTTATCAACGAGAACACCCCAGCCCTCACGGCAAACGGAATCACCATCAAATGTCCAGTTCAATATATTTGAAAAATCATATTCTGTGCCCTGCTCCGCATTCATTCTGGCAGCAACATAGGCTCCAAAAGGCATTAATATTTCGTAATAATAATTTTCTTCCTGTTTTAAAAGTGCCTCTATGGATGATTTTGCGCCTTTTAAATACTTGGTATCGTTAAATTTTTGATAAGCCGAATACAATACATAAGCATGTCCTGCAGCAACATCCTGCTGCGTGCAGATCCAGGTCTTCTTAGGTTCCATAGCAGCGTAATCAAAAAAAGAATAATCATAATTTCCGTTCAGAACGGAATCTGATTTATAAAACTGATCTGCTATCGTACGTAATAAAGCATTATAATCTTTTTCTTCAGGGTAAAAATCCGCTACAGCATAGAACATTACATTTGGATATACATCATACCACCAATCTCTGGCATAACCACCTCCGAGCTGTGCAACTTCAGGACTGGTATTGTTCATAACAATATTCCACTTAGTCTCGCTATTGAAATAATTTTTTAACATGCCCACATAGTTTTCTCCTCTTTGATTTGATTTGTCGATACCAACCATACTGGCACCTAATACGGAACCAATACTCGCCAAAGATTCGTGAAAAATTCCATTATAATGATCATTTCCCTGTCTGACATCTCCCATTGCAGTGTAAATTCAGAATGTTTCCTGATCAAAGTTCTTACGCGAATTGTCTTTCCATATCAGTGGCCAATACTTACCTGTCTGATCAGGATCGTACACTTTTGCATCATAATCCTTGGCCAACTGATTAAAATCGATAATTTTAAATGGTTTTGGCAAGTTGGGCATAGAATCAATACGTTTAATACTTACCTGGGTTACAGGATTTACCTGCTCAAATTGCGAGATCGTTTTACCGCATGAACTTAAAAATAGACCTATGAATAGAAGTACAATACCGGCTATCTTATTTATTCTCATTTTCCAATGTATTTTGTTGTTTTAAAAGTTGTTTTGCAATAACAATTGAAAGTAATTGAATTGTTCCAATGATCAATAAGGCATAACGTAAAGCAATGTCAGCATCTAGGTAGAAAGCAATGGCTAAAAAAGTACCCGCTCCAAAAATCGCCCAACGAATAATCCAAATTCATGGTTTAATATATAAGAGAATTCATTTCTGTTCTCTAGTTTGGAGAGCACATCGATAACTTTTAGTTGAATTGGAAAATAGGCAATATCAAGAACAGGTCTGGCAATTAACAACAGGAACACAAATACAATGACTCCAATACCGCTGAACATAACACCATTGACTAAGGAAGCCAAGAAAAAACCAATTGTTCCAATACTAAAAATGATCAATCGATCTTTTGGTTTTGAATATTTGCCCAGAATTAACATTACCACAGCAGAAATAAGTGCTCCAATAGAGAGCGCCGAACCCAAAACCCCTTCGGAATTGAAAAATTTCATCATCAACATAGCTGGTGCTGTTACGATAAATCCCTGAGACATACCCTTTAAAAACGCCATTTCCAGCATTTTCTTCCAAAGTTTATGGAATTTAAAATAAAGAAATTTCTCACTTTTCGGTTTCTCATATTTGCCAAAATGAAAAACTATAGACGCTATGATCGTTATAATAAAAACCACGCCGGTTACTACTCTATAACCTGCATTTATACCTTCATTTGATTCACCGTTTCCACTTATTAGATACCAGCCAATAATAACAGGAACAATTGCAGCGGTTAATGTATAGGTAAAAGTTTCAAAACCATAATAAAAATTACGAGCTCTATCTGTTGTAGTAGCAATTACAAGGTAATCTCTGTTGGCCCAATAAAATCCGAATGACATCCCCATAATTAGACCGGCAGATACTAATCCGAAATAATTAATTTCTTCTAAAGACATCATAAAAACCATGGAAACACCACTTAGAATCATTCCAAGTGAGAATAGTCTTTTGACGTTAATTTTATTTAATAAATATCCATTTATAAAAAATGTAATTGGTATACCGGTGTAAATTGCTAATTGGTAGAACATTACTTTAGCAGGATCACTTGAATTTCTCATGATATAAGAGGCTACAAAAATATCTATTACCGGTAATACAAAAGCATAAATTACATTGGTTGCTATAAGGATCTTTGCACTCCTTGAAAAATCCTTAAACCCTATTGAAGCTATTTTATTCATGATATATTTAAGTGGGTTAATATTTCTTTGATAGAGAAGCTGGCCTTGCATACAAACTCGTCAGAAGCGCCATAATACATTTTAATAGTATCTCCCTTAACAATATGGCCATTCGTGAAAACTACATTTCCAAAAAAGCCGGTTTGCTCATATTCGGCAATTGGTTCCATAATTGGTTCTACGGATCTCGCAATTACTTTAGATGGATCATCCAAATCCAATAGAATAGCCCCTAAACAGTATCTGTTTTCCTTGGTTGCACCATGATAGATCATTAGCCATCCTTTCTCTGTTTTAATTGGGGCAGCTCCGGCACCTAACCGTTTACTATCGAATTTCCCCTCACGGGTTTTGGCTAAACAAGTATGATTCCCCCAGTGAATACCATCCGGTGATTCCGCCAACCAAATATAATTACCTCCTAACTCCGGGCTGCTTGGCCTGTGAAAGGCATAATATTTATTGTTTATTTTCTCTTCGAATATGGCACAATCTTTATTATGTGGACTAAAGATCATTCCTTTTTTTTCGAAATTTTTCCAATCTTTAGTTGTTCTCAGTCCAACTCCTACACCATTTGTCGATACCATAGTATAGGTTAAATAATAGGTGTCTTCTATTTTAGCTACACGGCAATCTTCTATGCCATATGATTCATATTCCCCTTCTCCAAATATTGCAGGGTATTCTTCCGATTCATAAAATGTGGTTCCATCATCGCTAAAAAGTAATCTGAGATGAGATATGGTGGTTAAATAATCAGTGCCGTCATAATTGATAACTCTGGCATCTGTATTATCTAATTTTGGATCGTCGATATTAAAATGTAAAATTTCAACTTTACCAGAGTCGTTATAAACAGGGACAGACACAAGACCTTCTTTTTGCATTGTACGTTCAGCAACACGTACCAATAATCCTGTTTTTCCATTAAACTCAAATACTCCCGGATTGAGTAAACAATCAATGATCATATTATCTTCACTTGCTTCTATATCTTTTGGAGATAATAATGGGTTTTTTTTATTTCTATTTGCAATATCTGACATAGGTGTATACTAATTATTCTATATTAATCTTTTTTGGATCCAGGTTCCATTTTTTACTTCTGATAAAATAAATTTTCTATTGATCCAACTCCCTGTTCTTATTCATGTCAATATTGCCAACTATTTCTGTTTTTGGTTACCCGCCTGTACCGAACGGTACGTTCGGGCGGGGAGTGTTAGATAGTTTTAATAGTGTAACCGTATTTATTCGACTCCTAAAATATACCTTTTTTAGCACAAAACAAAAAGAGATGATTGTAATAAGATTGAAAATGACTGATAACTAGCTTATTAAAAAAGGAGTTACACTAAGGTAACTCCAATAATAATAATAATGGATTCTTTTTTTTTGAATAAAAATTTATTATTTATTATTTAGATCCCCTTTTCGGGGATGACATTTCAGCGGATAGCAAGCATTAAAAATATAAGTCCACTAATTAAGATATTAACATTTTTATTAATTAGTTTAAATTACAAATTAAGTTTTTTGATTTTTTCTTAATTAAACACTAGCTTTGATAAAAGAAATTATGAAAATTTTTAAATCTGGAAATTTTATAAATCAAGGAACTTATAAAAGTTTCCTTCCTGAACCAATTAATAGACAATGGATGCTAGATGACATTGATATAATTGGGTTATTGAGTAAAGCTGATCGTCAATTAGGTCGATTGGATATGTATTCAGAGTATATTCCAAATATTGATTTATTCATTAGTATGCACGTTCTAAAAGAAGCTACGCAATCTAGCAAAATTGAAGGAACAAAAACAAATATTGAAGATGCCTTACAAAGTAGATCTGAAGTAGCAGAGGAAAAAAGAGATGACTGGGAAGAAGTTCAAAATTACATTGCTGCATTAAATACAGCGGTTAAATTACTTGACAAAATTCCTTTTTCCTCAAGACTAATAAAACAAACGCATAAAATTCTTCTTAGAGGAGTGAGAGGGAAACATAAAATTCCAGGAGAGTTTCGATCCAGTCAAAATTGGATTGGAGGAGCTACCATTTCAGATGCAATTTTCATTCCTCCTAATACTGCAGATGTTGTTGAATTAATGAGCGATTTAGAAAAATTTGCACATAATGATCTAATAAAGTTACCAGACCTTCTAAAAATTGCGCTTATTCATTATCAATTTGAAACAATTCATCCTTTTCTAGATGGAAATGGCCGGGTAGGAAGATTGATGATAACCCTATATTTAGTGGAAAAGAAAATTTTAAAAAGACCAATACTCTATTTGTCTGATTTTTTTGAAAGGAATCGAAGCCTATATTATGATAACTTAATGAGAGTCCGAGAAAGAGGAGATATTCAACAATGGTTTAAATTTTTTCTTGTAGGAGTAATTGAGACCGCCAAAAGCGGCATAGAAACATTTGATAAAATTCTCAAACTTCAAAAGGAAGTTGATGAAAAGCTTCAAAAACTGGGTAGTAGAACCAATAATGGGAGAAGCGTAATTACACACATGTATCAACATCCGATAATTGATGCGCGGAAGGTTAAGATAATCACAGGTCTATCTATGCCTTCAACTTATAAGCTCATCTCCAAACTTGAGCAACTGGAAATATTGGAAGAACTTACCGGTGCAAAAAGAGGAAAACAATATTGGATACCGGAATATATTAAAATTTTTGATTAATCGTTTACTTGCAATTAATCGATTCAGAATACAATCTCAAATTACAGCTATAATACTACATAAATACATATATTGTGCAAATTATGTGCAAATATAAAATAGAGGTAAAAAAATCGTATTGTCAACCATAATGCCAATCTAAAATTCAAAACCCCGTATCAATTATTTGTAACTGTAGCAGGTTGTACTTACACCTCCCTACCACATGTTGCATCGTGTGGTGTAGTATCTACAATTCTCTCACAATAATTAATCATTCCTTCCTCTCCAATACCCAGTTGTGGTGTTATTTGAGGAACGCGATGCAATCTAGCAGGGAACACGATACAATTGCTCCACAGCGGGGATTATTTCATGATCCCCAATGGGTTCCATTTTCAAAATCATCACTGTAACTTCATCCGCTCACCAAGAAAGGCAACTCTTGTATCCATTCATTTCAAAATAGTTCAAAGCTGTGCTTTGTATATTTTTCCACTCATAGATTTGAAAAAGTAAAAAGGGGATTATTCCATGATCCCCAATATCTCCCATTTTGAAAATCATTATTGTATCTTTATCCGCTCACCAAGTAAACCAAATTTTATATCCATTCGTTCAGAATATTCAAAGCTTCTCTTTGAATATTCTTCCACTCACAGATACAAAAAAGCGAGCTTTTTCTTGGCTCGCTTTTTTAACATTAATGATTTATCTGTGGAGCTACGGGGATTCGAACCCCGGACCTCTTGACTGCCAGTCAAGCACTCTAGCCAACTGAGCTATAACCCCATTCACTGCAAACACAGGTATTGCTGCATTTTTCTATTTCTTATAGAAAAAAATAGAAGTGCAAATATATGTAATTGAATACATTTTAGGGCAAAAACCCACCATTAATACCCACCACAAATTAGTCAGAATACTATTAGCTATTTATAAATTTTATTGAGTGGTAATTATGATTGAGCAAAATCAATTAAATCTTGAAAATCACCTAAATCTCCTTTTTGAAGTGCTTTGATGTAGGCATCACGAGTTTTGCCTTTTTGGCTATCGCCCTGCGATTAAATACAATACAATATAAGAATATATTCATATAATATATATTAAATACACTAATATAACAATATAAATACAATATAATACACTGTTATATTCATGTAAACAATCGGTTTATATATGATTATAATAAGAACTTAAAGAACTAATTAAAAGAATAGAAAATATCCAATTAGTAAGCTTGAGAAATACTAATATTAAAAACCCTTACTGTATTCAAAGTATAAAATTTTATATTTGTTATACTTTCTTTATAACAGAAAGGTGAAGAAATGAAAAGTAAGATACAGCTCATTTTTCTATGCAGTGTATTAACTATTTTCGTTTTAGACTGCCAATCAAGCACTCCCCGCCAGTACCAAACGGCACGTTCGGGCGGGTAGCCAACTGACCTGCCAGAATGAATTTATTCTGTCGGGACTATAGCCCCCAAAAAATTTATTTTTCCCCCTTTAAAACCAAAAGAGGTACTTTACTGTCAAAATTCACTCGCATTACCCTGTTCTCTTCCCACAGTTTCTTAAAAAATCCTCGTTTTCTACGGATCACACATATAAGATCAGGGTTCTCATCATGTAAAAATTCCAATACTCCTTGAAAGACCGTTGCATTTTCCGTAAGGATCAACTCCGATATATGTTTGAGTAAATATTTATTTATTACCAGATCCTTCTCCTTCAACAACGGTGTTTTAACCTGCAATAAATTGATCACAGAATTAAAACTCTTCTGAATTTTGATCAGTGGTTTAATTGTTGATTTTGATTTTATTTTCCCGGATTTAATCGTCATTAAAATTTTTGAAATGGGCTTAAACTTAGCCTCAGATGGGACGATCAAAATTGGTTTCTTAATATCTTTAACCATCGAACCGGTAACATTTCCTAAAAATACTCTTTTATCTGTAGTTACAGCCTTTGTGGAAGTTATTATTAAATCAATTTCCAGGGCTTTATTCAGTTTCTTGATACTGTCAATAACCGAATGCCCTTTTAATGATTTAGGAATAATTTCAACATTTTTACTGTCAATCTCAGCCATATATTCCTTTAACAATTTCTTGCTGTCCCGAATCAATATAGAATCTATATTTATTACATTTCCCGCGATCTTTGAACTACTGAAAATATGAATAAAATAAATTCTTGCACCAACACTTGCTGCAAAATCTATTGCATATTTCAAAGTATTCAATGCATTGCTATGACTGCCTATCGGAACTAAAATATTTTTCATTATATAAACTTACAAATATTAATATCTATAATATTCAGGCTTATAGGGCCCTTCCACTTTTACACTAATATATTCTGCCTGATCCGGTCTTAGTGTTTCCAATTCGACACCAATTTTTTCGAGATGTAATCTCGCTACCTTTTCATCTAAATGTTTCGGTAACATATACACTTTATTCTCATACTTTTCAGGATTCAACCAAAGTTCGAGTTGCGCCAAAGTTTGATTTGTAAAGGAATTACTCATCACAAAACTTGGGTGGCCTGTAGCACATCCTAAGTTTACCAATCTCCCTTCTGCCAACAAAAGTATATCTTTTCCATCGATAGTATATTTATCCACTTGTGGCTTGATCTCAACTTTCGAATCTCCGTGATTATCGATCAACCAGGCAACATCAATTTCATTGTCAAAATGGCCAATATTACAAACGATGGCTTTGTCTTTCATAGCTTCGAAGTGATGGCCCTGTACAATGTCTTTATTACCTGTGGTTGTAATTATGATATCTGCTTTTCCAACAACTGTATTTAATTTCTTGACTTCAAAACCATCCATCGCTGCTTGTAAAGCACAAATTGGGTCAATTTCCGTAATTGTAACAATTGCACCGGTTCCTTTAAACGATGCGGCAGTCCCTTTACCAACATCTCCATAACCACAAACCACAACTCTTTTCCCTCCCAACATAATATCTGTTGCTCTACGTATAGCGTCTACTGCAGATTCTCTACATC
Organism: Flavobacteriaceae bacterium; assembly: GCA_030625995.1. GTDB lineage: Bacteria > Bacteroidota > Bacteroidia > Flavobacteriales > Flavobacteriaceae > Lutimonas. The sequence goes on along the minus strand of DAOUPU010000024.1, from coordinate 11,546 downwards.
CATATTTATTGTCAAATTTAGATTTAGTGACAGAATCGTTTACGTTTATTGCCGGTACTGGCAATGTTCCATTATCCATTCTTTCGTATAAACGATGAACCCCTGTTGTTGTTTCTTCTGACAATCCTTTAATGTCCTTTACTAAATCAGGGTATCTATCTAATACCATGTTTGTTAGATCTCCACCATCATCCAAGATCAAGTTCAACGGTTTTTTATCCTCTCCAAAGAACAATGTTTGTTCTATACACCAATCAAATTCTTCTTCACTCAATCCTTTCCAGGCATAAACAGAAACTCCTGCTGCTGCAATAGCTGCCGCTGCCTGATCCTGTGTTGAAAATATATTACATGAACTCCATGTAACCTCAGCTCCAAGGGCTACTAAGGTCTCAATCAAAACAGCCGTTTGTATGGTCATATGCAAACATCCTGCTATACGCGCTCCTTTTAAAGGTTGATCCTCTTTATATTCTTCTCTTAAACTCATCAGTCCGGGCATTTCTGCTTCCGCTAATTCAATTTCCTTTCTCCCCCAATCAGCAAGATTGATGTCTTTTACTTTATATTTTACGTATGTTGATGTATCTGTGCCCATAATTGTATATTTTTGAGGTGCAAAATTACAAAATACCTTTGAGATTATAGATGCCCTTGTTTAAAACTATCAAACCTAATTCTGAAACTAAAATTTTTATTTGGAAAATTGAAGAATCCTTTGATGAATTATTTAATAATATCATTCTAAATGAAAATAGTTTAATGAGAGTTAAGAAAATGAAATCTGTGTTGCATCAACGAGGTTTCCTAAGTGTCAGGTATCTTTTGAAAGTGGCAAATTACTCTGATTCCGATGTGTTTTATACACAGGACGGAAAGCCACATTTAAAGAACGGGCTAGAAATTTCAATAACGCATTCCCATAATTTTTCTGCAATTATAATAAGTAGCACTGCTGTAGGAATTGATATTGAAAAAAACAGAGAAAAAATAAAACGTATTGCATCAAAATTTATAGGATCGGAAAATGATTTTTTAACTGAGGGAAACTTGGTGCAACAACTAACTGTAATATGGGGGGCAAAAGAAAGTTTGTTCAAAATTCATCCCGATAGCGGTTTATTATTCAAACAGCATTTACCGATTGAACCATTTAGTTTGAAGGACAAAAAAACAGAAGGGTGGATTAAAAAAGATAATTACTATGAAAAGTATGACATCTATTTTCAACAAATAGAAGATTTCACCCTTGTTTATGCTATGAATTAGGATACGAATTTTACTAATAACACAAGTTTGAAAAAACATATAATTGAGTACATAAAAAACAGTAAACAAAAAGGCGAGAAATTAATAGCTGTTTTGTTGGATCCTGATAAAATTTCAATCGATGAGCTTTTATCCAATATAATTGCTATAAATAAAACCAAGGTTAACTTTATTTTTGTTGGAGGAAGTACGGTTGCGAATGGGCTTACCGAACCCTTTGTTAGACAAATCAAAAAACTAAGTTCAATCCCTGTTATTTTATTTCCGGGAGATCATTCTCAACTTACAGAAGAAGCGGACGCAGTTTTATTTTTGTCGCTTCTATCCGGTAGAAATCCGGAATTTTTGATAGAACAGCAAATTAAATCTGTGGATTTTTTAAAAGGAACCTCCCTAGAAATTATTCCAACAGGATACCTATTAATAGAAGGTGGAATAGAAACTTCTGTTCAAAAGGTAAGTAAAACAACACCTATATCTCAGTCGAATCCCGAAGAAATACTTAATACTTCAATTGCTGCCGAATACCTTGGCAAACAAATAATATATTTGGAAGCCGGAAGTGGTGCTACGAAACCTGTGAACCCAAAAATCATAAGATCTGTATCTAATAATATAGATATTCCAATTATAGTTGGTGGTGGAATAAGAACAAAACAACAACTGGAGAGTGCTTTTGATAATGGTGCAGATCTCGTTGTAATAGGAACTGCCTTCGAAAACAACAGCGAAATCTTTAATACCATTGTATGAGTCAATTAATTGATTTCTTTTTTGAACCATACAGAACTGCCTCTATTTTAAACATTCTACTTGAATTTACTGCAGCACTTTTTGGCGTATTAAGTGTTTTTTATGCAAAAAAAGAGAATATTTTAGTCTTTCCAACGGGGATTATTAGTACCGGTATGTATGTGTATTTACTTTCACAATGGAATCTTTACGGCGATCTTATTATCAACATCTATTATACGATCATGAGTTTGTACGGTTGGTATATGTGGAGTAAAATAATTGATGATAAGCAACATCATATTCTCATTTCAAGAACTGGCAAAATGGACAAAATAAAGACTTTTGGTATATTTATCTTTACATCTGTTTTTGTGATCGTTGTCTATCGATATTACAATGTGATGCCTAATAATTTAGGATTTAATGAAAGTATAAATTTTGCCATTTCAAAACTCACCTCAGGAAATTTATCAGATTTTAGAGAGGGAACACCTTATTTAGATACCTTTACAACCGGGGTCTTTTTTGCTGCAATGTGGTTAATGGCAAATAAGAAAATAGAAAATTGGACCCTTTGGATTGCCGGAAATATTGTCTCTATTCCATTATATTTTGTTAAAGGATACGGATTTACGGGAATTCAATACAGTATATTTTTAATTTTAGCGATTTACGGTTATTTAGCATGGAAAAAAAACTTAGACAGCAGGAAGCAAACATCTTAAAAGTCGTATTATTCGGTCCTGAATCAACTGGTAAAACAACAATTTCTCTTCAATTGGCTGAACATTACAATACAGTTTGGACTCCTGAGTTTGCACGTAAATATTTACAGGATAAATGGAATAATGAGCGTAAAACCTGTGAAAATTCTGATCTAATTCCGATTGCAATCGGACAAATGATATCTGAAAATAAACTGGCAAAAAAAGCGGACAAAATCTTGATCTGCGATACAGACCTATTAGAAACAAAAGTTTATTCCGAGAGTTACTATGGTGGAATTGTCGATTCGGATCTGGATAAATATGCCCTGGAAAATAAATATGATCTGTATTTTTTAACCTATATTGATACGGACTGGGAAGCCGATGATCTAAGGGATAAGCCCAATGAACGACAAGAAATGTTCGACATCTTTGAAAAAGCTTTAATAAAGTATAATAGACCTTATTTGATACTAAAAGGCGATAAAAAAACCCGATTGAAAACTGCAATTCAAGCAATAGATAAACTACTCATGGATCATAAAGATCTGGACAGTTTCTCTGATTCACTGACAAATATTGAATAAATGGATGCGGAAAATATTAATAAAGAACTTACCTTTAAAGCTATAAGAAGTGGCGGTGCGGGAGGGCAACATGTAAATAAAGTATCCTCTAAAGTTGTATTGTTCTTTGATATTTCGAAGTCTGATAACTTAACGGATGAAGAAAAAGAATTACTCACTAAAAATCTACATTCAAGACTTACCAAAGACAATATTCTTATCTTAAGTTGTGGCGAAAGCAGGAGCCAACATAAAAATAAGGAAATTGTAATTGATCGGTTTAACACTCTAATAATCAGTGGACTTAAAATCCCTAAAGAACGAAGAAAAACGAAACCGAGCAAGTCATCCATCCAAAAAAGACTGGAATCTAAAAAGAAACTTGGACTCAAAAAGGGTTATCGTAAACGACCTGATCTGGATTAAAACTCAATGACCCTTTTAAAAACCTGAGTTCTATTATTAATAATCGAACTCAGTCCATCAATTTTTGCCGTTGTTGCTGTTTTCCACCAACAACATTTCGATCTAATCTATGCTTTATGAGTAATCAATTGTTGGTGAAAACACCAACAATGGCTGAATAATCTATAGTCTAAAATTAAAAACTAGCCTTTAAATATTCTCTGTTCATTCTGGCTATATTGTCCAGGGATATTTCTTTCGGACATTCCACTTCACAAGCTCCCGTATTTTGCCGTTGTTGGTGTTTTTCACCAACAACATTTCGATCTAATCTATACTTTATGAGTAATCAATTGTTCGTGAAATACACCAACAATGGCTGAATAATCTATAGTCTAAAATTAAAAACTAGCCTTTAAATATTCTCTGTTCATTCTGGATATATTGTCCAGGGATATTTCTTTCGGACATTCCACTTCACAAGCTCCCGTATTTGTACAATTACCAAATCCTTCCAGATCCATTTGAGCAACCATATTGTTTACTCTATCAGCTGCCTCCACTTTACCCTGTGGCAACAGGGCAAATTGAGCTACTTTGGCTCCAACAAATAACATGGCAGACGAGTTTTTACATGTTGCAACACAAGCTCCACAACCAATACATGCTGCAGCATCCATGGCTTCATCTGCATCGTGTTTTGAAATAGGTATTACATTTGCATCTTGTGTGTTTCCGGAAGTATTTACAGAAATAAATCCACCGGCTTGCTGGATTCTTTCAAAAGCTGTTCTATCAACTACCAGATCTTTTATTACAGGAAACACTTTAGATCTAAACGGTTCAATATATATAGTGTCTCCATCGTTAAACATTCTCATATGTAACTGGCAGGTAGTTATGCCTCTGTCCGGCCCATGGGCTTCTCCATTGATGTATAAAGAGCACATTCCACATATTCCCTCCCTACAATCGTGATCAAAAGCAACCGGCTCATCACCATCATTTATTAATTGCTCATTTAGTACATCCATCATTTCTAAAAACGACATATGCTCATCAATATCCGCTACTTTATAATCTACCAACCGACCTTTATCTTCTGGCCCTTTTTGTCTCCAAATTTTTAATGTTAAATTCATAATGACTTCTTTTACAATAAAATACTTAAATAGTATCTACCTTTATATTTTTATTATCTTATTTCTTTAGAAAAAAGAAGAAAGAGAAGAGAAAAAAGACTCATTTCAGTCCATTTTGAAAACCCATCGTCATTCTTTGAAATTCTTGATTTTGAGCCTCAAGTTTTTCTAAAGTATTTTCATTTATATATTTCCTATGATATGCTATTAATAATTGAGTTTCAAGTTCAAAAGATGAACCTAAAGATATATCCAAGAAATGAGAAAAAGATTTATCTGTCCTAACAGAACCTTCAGCAATATTACTGGGCATTGAAACAGAGCACTTACTTATCTGAGAGCTCAAATCATATTTTTCGTGTTTCGGAAACTCTTCTAAAATATCGGATATATTGTTAGCAATATCCAAAGCTAATTTCCAAATCAATAAATTTTTATAATTATGCCTCTTTTTTAAACTCACTAAAATCTTTTTTCTTTTCTCTTTTCTCTTTTTTCTTTTCTATGACTTACTTATAAGAACGCTGCTTCAACTCAATATCTTTAAACTCTAATTGTTCTTTATGCAATACTGCATCTGAAGGTTCGCCCTTATATTCCCAAGCGGAAACATAAGCATAATCCTTATCATTCCTTTTGGCTTCTCCTTTTTGTTCGCCTTCCAGTTCAACAGATTCTTCTCTAAAATGACCTCCACAAGACTCATTTCTGTCCAGCGCATCCTTGGCAAAGAGTTCACCCAATTCCAAGAAGTCCGCTACTCGACCTGCCTTTTCTAATTCAAGGTTCATTTCATTTTTATCTCCCGGTACTTTCACTTCTTTCCAAAATTCTTCTCGGATCGCTTTAATTTCAGCCATAGCTTCCTTCAATCCTTTCTCATTCCTGCCCATACCAACTTTATCCCACATTACTTTTCCCAGTTTTTTATGGAAATAATCTACAGATCTGGTCCCCTTATTATTCATGAAGAAATCAATTCGATCTTTAACTTCTTTCTCCGCCTCATCAAACTCAGGAGTATCTGTAGGAATTTTTCCGGTACGAATATCATCAGACAAATAATCTCCTATGGTATAAGGCAAAACAAAATATCCATCAGCTAGGCCTTGCATTAATGCAGAAGCTCCTAATCTATTTGCCCCGTGATCTGAAAAATTGGCTTCCCCTATACAATATAAACCATCAACAGTGGTCATTAGGTTATAATCTACCCATACACCTCCCATGGTATAGTGCGTTGCAGGATAAATCATCATTGGTGTTTTGTATGGGTTCTCATCAATAATTTTCTCGTACATTTGAAACAGATTACCGTACTTTTCTTTTATTATAGCCACTCCTAATTCAATGATCTTTTCATTGGTAGCATTAGAAATTCCATGAATCTTAGCCTGTTCTTTTCCATATCGTTGAAATGCTGCAGCAAAATCCAAATAAACAGCCTCTCCCGTTTTATTCACACCGTATCCCGCATCACATCTTTCTTTAGCAGCACGCGAAGCAACATCACGAGGAACTAAATTTCCAAAGGCAGGATATCTTCTTTCTAAGAAATAATCTCTATTTTCTTCTGCAATGTCAACAGGTTTTAATTTCCTCTCACGAATAGCCATTACGTCATCCATATTTTTAGGAACCCAAATTCTACCATCATTACGCAATGATTCTGACATTAAAGTCAATTTGGATTGATAATCTCCACTCCGTGGTATACAAGTTGGATGTATTTGTGTAAAACATGGGTTCGCAAAATAAGCTCCCTTTTTATGGATCTTCCATGCTGCTGTCGCATTAGATCCCATAGCATTTGTTGATAGAAAATATACATTTCCATATCCTCCGGTTGCAATGACTACCGCATGCGCAGAATGTCTTTCAATTTCTCCAGTAATCAAGTTACGCACAATAATTCCTCGTGCCCTACCATCTACAATTACTACATCGAGCATTTCATGGCGATTGTACATTTCAATTTTACCTCTGGCAATTTGACGATTCATCGCCGAATATGCTCCTAACAATAATTGTTGTCCTGTTTGGCCTTTGGCATAAAATGTACGGGATACCAATACACCACCAAATGAGCGGTTATCAAGTAATCCTCCATAATCACGCGCAAAAGGAACCCCTTGGGCCACACATTGGTCAATAATATTTCCTGAAACTTCGGCCAAACGATAAACATTGGCTTCACGAGAACGATAATCTCCACCTTTCACGGTATCATAAAATAATCGATAGTCCGAATCCCCATCGCCCATGTAATTTTTCGAAGCATTTATCCCTCCCTGTGCTGAAATAGAATGTGCTCTACGAGGAGAATCCTGGTAACAATATGCTTTTACGTTATATCCCAATTCTGCTAAAGTGGCAGCTGCCGAACCTCCGGCTAAACCTGTACCTACTACAATAATATCAATATTACGCTTGTTGGCCGGGTTTACTAGATCAATCCTGTCCTTGTATGTTGTCCATTTATCCTTTAATGGTCCTTTAGGTACTTTTGAATTTAAGGTCGTCATAATCTGATTAATGGTTTAAATGATGATAAAGAGCTATAAAAATAAATCCTAGTGGAATAATAATGGCGTAAGCCTTACCTATAGCCTGTAACGTTCTTTTTCTGCTTACGCTCCCTCCCATCGATTGAAAAGCTGAAGTGAAGCCATGTAATAAATGTAAGGCTAAAAACACAAATGCAATTACATATGCCGTAACTCTTAATGGATTTTCAAATTTATGTGTTAATTCTCCGTAGTATCTATATCCTTCCATCCCCTCGGCGGTACCAGACCAGTTTCCCTGAATAAATTTTGTGTTGATTTCCGGAAACCAAAAATCTATAAAGTGCAATAAAATAAAAGCTAATATCGCAATGCCGCTATAAACCATATTTCTGCTCATCCATGTAGAATTCGCTGCTCCATTATTTTTTGCATATGCCGTTCCTTGTGCCCTCATGTTCTTTATTTCCAAAACAAAACCCAGAACAAAGTGAAAAACAACACCAAATATCAGTACCGGTTGCATTCCAAATTGAATTATTGGGTTCGACCCAAGAAAATGGGAAGCTTCGTTAAACAGATCCGGACTAAAAACAGACAAGAAGTTTATGGTTATGTGAAACAATAAAAAGAACATTAAGAAGAAGGCTGAAAGTGCCATGGTGACTTTTCTGCCAATAGATGAAGATAAAAATCCGCTCATTATTTTTAAGTTTTGAACAAAAATACAAAGATAAAATTATCCTTTCGAACTTTCAAACCATGAACTTATCTGTTTTTTAAAAAAAAACGTAATTTATAACAATTACAAATAAGTCAGATTAAAAATCATTATACGAGAACATTATTTATATTTACAAAACTAAAAAATCAATATTAAATGTCAAATTCCAAAAAGCATACTCTGGAGCCCAATAAATGGGTTGGGTTGTATGCGGAATATTTATTCAACTACGCAATTATCAGAGTGGATGATCACGATCTTGCCAAGGACTTAGTGCAAGAAACTTTTTATTCCGGCTTGAAAGGAATGGCTAATTTTAGGGGTCAGGCTTCTGAACGCACTTGGTTGATCTCAATTTTAAAGAGAAAAATAATTGACCATTATAGAAAAATTAATTCCATAAAAGGAAAAAAAGAAGTAAGGGTTAATTTTTACGCAGATGGTGATAATAAAGGAAGTTGGTTGGAAGAACGGGTACCGGAGTCATGGGGTAATAGTGCAGAAAAAAATATAGAAAATCAAGAATTAAAATTGGCTTTAGATAATTGTATAGAGAATCTTCCGGAGAAATTTAGGATTGTATTTTTATTAAAAACCGTTCAAAGTTATGAAACAGAAGAAATATGTAATGAACTGGACATCACTGCGTCAAATTTGTGGGTAATAATTCATAGAGCAAGACAGCAACTACGTCGTTGTTTGGAAGATAATTGGTTTAAAAAATAAAATTAATATGAGTAGAAAATTATTAATAACCTGTGAAGAAGCAACTGCAATTTGTAATAAAAACCAGTATGGTGAGGCGTCTGCATGGGATAAAATTAGATTAGGTCTGCACTCTTTAGGATGCGTTCACTGTAAAACTTACTCCAACCAAAATAATATTCTTACAAAATTGATGGGGAACCATACACATTCTTGTAGCAATTCAGGTCACCTGACCGATGAAGACAAAGTTGAATTGGAAGAAAACTTAGACGGAAAATTGAAAAAATAAACGCAATCGGTCCGTGAATGTAATAGTTCTTTAAAACTAAATTTAATGAATTTTTTATCTGAAAGACTAGTAGACTACGCTATAGAGCATACGCAAGAAGAACCGGAATTACTCCAACAACTCAATAAAGAAACCTGGCAAAAAATAATGGTCCCACGAATGTTAAGTGGTCATTTTCAAGGTAGATTATTATCGATGATCTCAAAATTGATCCAGCCTAAAATTATTTTGGAAATTGGAACTTATACAGGTTACTCTGCTCTCTGTTTGGCCGAAGGAATGAAAATGAATGGAGTTTTACACACTATTGATCATAACGAAGAATTAGTCGAAATTCAAAAAAAATACTTCGATAAATCCGATTTCAAAAAAAATATCATACAACATTTAGGAAATGCTCTGGAAATTATTCCTAAAATTAAAGAGAAATTTGATCTTGTCTTTATTGATGCCGATAAGTCCAATTATGTAAATTATTTTAATGACCTAATAGGCAAAATGAATAGTGGGGGTATTATTCTTTCTGATAATGTTTTGTGGAGTGGAAAAGTTATAGAATCTGTAAATTCAAAGGATATAGACACAATAACCTTAATGGAATACAATAAGCTCCTTAAAAGTGACGATCGTATCGAAACAATTTTATTACCTATTCGCGATGGCTTATCAATTAGTAGAGTTAAATAATGTCAATAGCTATAAATTGTGTTTTTGTAGCAATAATTGATTGTAATCATAGAAGTTTAGTAATATAGTTCCCCCTATTACATATAAATTAGGTCGATAAAAATAGTTGTATCTTCTACTATATTAATTTTCGCCTTTCGAAAAGACGGCGCTGATAAAAATGGTTTTACATTATTTGAAAAACCAAACGCTTCCCTTGGGATACCGAAAAAATTACTGTCACATTTTTCATTACTATTCTCATCATGAAAAAGAGCTATTGCATATGTCCCATAGCGAAGATAAAAACTGACTTCCACTTTATTCTCAGTTACCGGAATAATTTTTGACAGATACTCCTGATCATCCTTCGGGAAATTTCCAGGATTATCATATATCCCTACTTCTAATTTTCCAACGGATTGTTTTATTCCCGTAACAACAATATTAAGTTTAACTTTATCCTGAGAATATCCACAATAAATTGAAATGCCAAAAATACTGAACGCTATTATAAATTGTTCTCTAATTTTCATGTGAGTAACTATTGTACGAACTAAACAAGTAATCTTTGGTTGAATTCAATATTCTTCTCTAACTACACAAAGTATACCAAGTTCGTTTAACTGGTCTTCTCTATTCATAGAGAAATATATTTACTTAATTATCAATGAAATAAATAACTTAAAAAAAACATTCGCTTTTTAGATATTCTTAATGTATTAATCCACTTTTCAAAAGTTAACTTAAAAGTATTAAAAATACCAATGGGAAAGTTTAAAAATTAGTGAACAATAAAAACCTTATTCCAGACGAACTAATTACAAGTAAAATATACTTGATCAGAGGTCAAAATATAATGTTAGATAGAGATTTAGCCACCTTATACAAGGTAAAAAATATACGATTAAGAGAACAGGTAAAACGAAATATTGAAAAATTTCCCAAACATTTTATGTTTAGATTAACTGAACAAGAAGTAGAACTGATGGTATCGCAGTTTGCGATACCATCGAAAAAATATTTGGGTGGTTCATTACCTTATGCATTTACAGAGCATGGTGTTTTACAATTGGCAAATGTATTAAGAAGTGTTAGAGCAACACAAATGAGTATTAAAATAATAGAATTATTTGTAAAAATGCGAGAGATATTTACAAATAATTCAAGCTTAAAACTTGAAATAGAGGAAATTAAGAAAAAAACATCCCATCAAGATAAAAATATTCAATTGATTTTTAGCTTTCTAGATGAACTTTTAGAAAAGAAAACAAGTAAAAAACCACGAATAAAAATAGGGTATAAAAAGTAATCCTGATTAAAAGGCTATTTTATTTTCAATAAAAAATAATTACGTTTTCCTCTTTGCAATAAGATAAATTTATCTGCTATTAGATCATTTTTGTCTATGACAAAATCCTCTTTTACTTTCTCTTTATTAATTGAAATTGAATTTTCTTTCAATGCTCTTCTCGCTTCTCCGTTAGATTTTACGAATCCTGATTTTTCATTTAATGCACTGACGATCTCCAAACCATTTACAATATCTTCCTCCGAAATTTCTGCTTGTGGAACACCCTCAAAAACATCTAAAAACGTTTTTTCATCCAAATCTTTCAAATCCTTTGCTGTTGATTTTCCAAATAAAATAGACGAAGCCGTTAAAGCATTTTCATAAGCTGCTAATCCATGGGTCATTATGGTAACTTCTTCTGCTACCTTTTTTTGAAGTATCCTGAGGTGAGGTGTCTCTTTGTGTTCAGCAATTAGATTTTCAACAGTTTCTTGGTCTAAAAAAGTAAATATCTTAATATAATTTTCGGCATCA